>JBDKUJ010000147.1:0-12919 GCA_039679665.1 Rectinema sp.
TTTCCAGCGTTCGGTCGCCAGGACTTGCGGGTTGGCCACGTTTCCGGGCTCGAAGCCGTTCATCAGATCGATGACGCGCTGCGCGCCGAGCACGGCCATCCGGACGACGCACTCCTGGGTCAGGGCCGCGGCGTGCGGCGTAAGTATGGCGTTTTCGCACGCGAGCAGAGGGTTGTCCGCTTTCGGCGGTTCATCCTCGAATACGTCCAGGCCGGCGCCGCCTATGCGCTTTTCGTTCAGGGCGAGGGCGAGCGCCGTTTCGTCGATGACACCGCCGCGCGATGTGTTGACGATGACGGTATCCTTTTTCATGAGAGCCAGACGCGAAGTGCCGATGAGGCCCTTTGTCCCCTCGGTGAGCGGGACATGCATGGTGATGATGTCCGAGCGGGCGCAAAGATCGTTCAGCTCCGTAAACTCGACCCAGGACGCGAGCTCCGCCTTTACTTTCGCCGGAAGGTATTCATCGTAGGCGATGATCTTCATCCCGAACGAGTCATGGCAGGCGTGGGCGATTTCCGAGCCGATGCGCCCGAACCCGATCACGCCCAGCGTCTTGCCGCGCATGTCGCGCGGCAGATAGGCGTAGCGGATCTTGAAGTTGCCCTTGCGGGTTTCCCTGTCCAGGATCGGAAGCTGTTTGTACAGCGCGAAGATGAGCGCGAGCGCATGCTCGGCTACCGTGGTGGTGTTGGCCCCGAGGCTGGAAGATACGATCACGTTCCCCGCGGTGGCGGCCTCCACGTCGACATTGTCGAAGCCTGCGCCGGTGCGCGACACCATCTTGAGCCGCGTTCCCTTCGCCAGGAGTTCGGCGTTCATCTTGATGCCGGTCCTCAGGACGACCGCGTCGGCTTCGGCCATCAGGGGGCCGACGGTGGCGGGGGTCTTGTCGGGGGATTGAACGACCCGCGCGCCCGATTTTTCGAGAAGCTCTCTCGCTTCGTCTTCGATCGGTTCGGGCAGAAGGACGGTCCACTGTCCTTTCATCGCAGGTACCTTCCGCCGCTCACGTCCAGCGTCGTGCCGGTGATGTAGCTGGATTCGTCCGATGCGAGGAAAACGACGGCCGCGGCGATTTCCGACGGCAGGCTCAGGCGGCGCAGAGGAATCTGGGCCATGATCCGGGCCTGTTCTTCGTCTTCTTTGCCGGCCCAGAGATTCTTCATCCTGTCGCCCGTGATAGTGACCGTGGGCGCCACCGCATTGACCCGGATGCCGTCGGGGCCGAAGTCGTATGCGAGCTGTCGCATCAGGCCTTCCACGCCGGCTTTGGCCGAGGTATAGGCGACGCCGGCGAGCGAGGCGCGCCAATGCCCGGCCAGTGCGGAGATGTTGACGATGGCGCCGCGCTTGGCGGCCGCCATGTACGGCAGGACGGCCTGGCAGCAGAAGAACGCACCCTTGAGGTTTACGTTCAGGACCAGATCCCAGTGCCTTTCTTCGATCTCTTCGAGCTTGTAGGGGGTGTTGAGCCCTCCGCCGGCATTGTTGACGAGAATATCGATGCCGCCCAGCTGTTCCTTGACTTTGGCCATGGTGGCCTGCACGTCGGACTTCTTCGTGACATCCATCGCAAAACCGGCGGCTTCGTATCCCTTGGCCTTGAGCGACTCGATCGCCGCGGCGATCTGCGCCGCATTGATATCGGTAATCACCACTCTTGCGCCTTCGGCCGCGAGCGCGTCGGCGATCGCGTATCCCATGCCCTGCGCCGAACCGGTCACGATGGCGACCCTGTTTTCCAAGCGTTTCACTGTTTTCTCCTGGGGTCTGCCGGCCTTTGGTTCAGCCGGCGTGGCCCTTCATTCGTGATGCAAAAAGAGGCTCCCTCCGAATGTTGCGCATCCGGCAGGAGCCTCCCATCTCATGGTGTTTCCAGTCCGGTTGCCGTCAGGCGCGGTTGTTGAAGGCGCGCTTCTCTTCCGGAACTACGATCGGGAACTTCTTGACTTCCTCAAGAAGGTCGGCCAGTCCGCGGGAAGCCAGGTCGAAGAACTTGAGTCCTTTTTCCCTGCTCGCGCGCAACGGGTTGCCGATGGTCGCGGTGTCGGAATACTCGTGATGTTCCATCGGAACCCACATATTCTCTCCGCCTTCGAAGGTCACCATGCCCGAACCGTCGTGCTTCGAGAAGTTGGGGCCCATGAAGCGGGGAGCATGGGTGCGGTCGGGGTGCGCCTTGTCCATGTCGACAAAGCCATTGTATGCCCACGCGGTGCTGGTCTCGATCTCGCCGGCGTGCCATCCCGGGGTTTCCTCGGGCGGTCCTTCGACGATGCCTTTGAGCAGCTCATAGTTGCGTTCGGTGGGGGTCTTGTACCAGCCGACGAAGCAGCCGGACTCGTAGCGGACGCGCCTCAGGACTTCGTCGATGACCTTGGTGTTGCTTCCGTGGTGGGTGACGAATACGAGCTTGTTGTAGCCGTGGAATATGAGACTCTTGGCGATGTCGTACACGACGTGGCGATACGTGTCGCCGGAGAAAGTCAGGGTGCCGGTTCCGTGGTTGAGCTCGCCCATGTGGTGGGGGGAGTAGCCGACGGGGATGATCGGGGTATAGAGCGTGTCCGCCAGTTCGGAGGCGCGCTCGATGACGCCCAGTGCGGTAAAGGTATCGGTCCCGAGGGGGCAATGCGCCCCGTGCTTCTCGGTGGATCCCATGGAAATGAGGATCGTGTCGTTCGTCTTGAGGTGGGCGGCGACTTCGTCGTAGCTCATCTCAGAGATATTTCGGCTTTTCTTTCTGGCCATTCTCGTTCTCCTTCCAATATCGAAATGTGTATCGATCAGCGCTTCAGGAAGCCGCTGTGTTCCAGATCGGACTTGAGGCCCGCGATTTCCGCCTGACCGAGACCCCGGAGCGGACGCCTGGGGGCGCCGCCCGCGAATCCGACCAGATCCATGGCAGCCTTGACTCCGGCCACGCCGTAGGCGCCGGATACTTTCGTGTTCAGATCGATCAGTTGCGCGTTGAGGGCTTCGGCCTCCTCAAGACGCCCGGCCATGAATGCGTCGTAAAGCCGCACGCATTCGGCGGGGAAGACGTCGGCCAGGGAAAGCACGCCGCCAGTACCGCCATTTTTCATGAGATCGAGGAAGTAGGCGGCCGATCCGGCGAGAACCCTGAAAGTCGGCGAAGCCGCTTTGAGGTTGTCGCGATAGGTTTCCTTGGAACTGTCCTTGACTCCCACGATGTTCGGATGCGAAGCCAGACGCTGCGCCAGAGGCAGGCGAATGGTGACGCCCGCATTGACCGACGGGTTGTTGTACAGCACGATGGGAATGGGCGATGCGTCCGCGACCGCAAACGCATGCATTGCCATGACATCGTCGGTCATTTTCTTGGCGAAGAAACAGGGCATCAGCACGCTCGCCATCTGTGCGCCGGTATCGGCCGCGCGCTTGACCAGATCGATCGTTTCTTTTGTGCTTTCGGCACCGCAACCGGCCATGACCACTTTACCCGGCGCGCGATACTTCACCACCTGGGCGAGTACGCGATACCGTTCTTCGACGGAGAGCGACTTGAACTCTCCATTCGTCCCCAGCACGAAATAGCCTTTCATGCCCGTGGAATTCATTTTCTCCACGTTGGCGGCGATTCCGTCGTAATCGACCTCTTCGTCGCGGAAGGGGGTGGTCATCGGCGCGAATATGCCCGACAGGACCGATATATCCATCGTTACCTCCTATTGCCCAACATCATAAGGAGCGCCGAGACGGCGGCATCTATGAATTCGTCGTCGTTTATATGCGCATCCAGTTCGTCATAAGGGATCGAAGGCTTCAGCCCGCGCTTCAGCGTGTCTATGAAGATTGCGTTTCCTTCGGGGTCCCAGTGCGGGAAGCCTTCCCGGTCCGGGTGTGAAAAGCCGCGGAGCGGAATGAATACATGGAGCGGCCCCGTGGCCGCATTCAGCTTTTTGGCGGTACGGATCGCCGTTTCGCGCATTTCTTCGTGCGAAAGCCTGACCAGCGTAAGGTTGGCGTTGTGTACGATGAGTTTGCGCGCCCGGAGTTCGGGCGAAAGGCCGGCCAGAGGGCCTTGCACGGTATAGTTTATGCTCCCGGGAGCCACAACTTGAGGCAGGCCCAGCCTCCCCGCGGTTTCCAGACGATAGTCGCGGATGGAGCCGTGCAGGCCTCCGTACACCGAATCGCCTATCTCGTGCAGGTTGAGGTCGAGAACACCGTCGAAGAGCCGCTCTCCGATCATGTCTTCCATCGCGATGCCGCCGGTACCGTTCTGGTGGAACGCGACCACTTCGAAGTTTTCGGCTTCCAGAAGCGATTTGACCCGAAGTGCGCCGATGGTGGTGGTTCCCAGCATCGAAAGGGCGATGGACCCGCGGCGCGCGGTGGGCATGGTCAGTGGCGGCGCGGAGCGGACCATGCCGCAGATCGCCGCCGCGGCGTTGGCGAACACTTTTGCGGTGATTACGTTGATTCCCTGGATGTCGGCCACGGAGTGCATCATTACGACGTCTTTCGTGCCGACGTAGGGGCCGAAAGTCGCGCGGCCCGATGCAACCGTGGAAACCATGAATTTGGGGACGCCGAAAGGCAGGGCGCGCATGGCTGCCGTGCCGATGTCGGTTCCCTGGGCCCCGCCGATTCCGATGACTCCGCCGATTTTTCCTTCATCATAGAGCGATCGGGCCAATCGTGCGGCGCCCGTGGTCATTGTGGCGATACAGAGCCCTTTGTCGCCCGAAGCTTCGAGCGCTCCGATGCTCAAACCGCCCGCGACCGCGACCGTATCCCTGTCCAGATCGATTCCGGCGGAGTCCGAGGGGGCATGGATGCCCGTATTCATCGCCAGGACCGCGCACCCGGAGGCTTCGATGAGTCTTCTCAGGTAATTGGCTTCCTCGGCTTTCGTATCGAATGTGGCGATCAGGAGAACAGTCTGTGTCATTGGTTCAGCCCTGCGCTCCATCGTCCCACTGCTGTGGTTTGGAGATCACCTTGATCGCTCCGTCGGTCCTGTCTTTGAAGGTGGCGAAGGCTTCGTCGATCCTGTTCAGCGGGAAGCGGTGCGTGATGAGTGGTTTGAGATCCACGCTGCCCCTTGCGAGCAGGGACACTGCGCGTCTCACGTTCGCCCAGCCCTCTCCCCGTACCGTGAAGATGTGCTTGTTGTTGAGCGCCAGCGTTTCGAAATCGGTGGATACCGGCTTGTGGGGGAAGCCGAGAAGCAGAATCTTGCCCATCCGTTTCGTGGCTTTGATGGCGAGGTCGATACCCGTCTCCGAGCCGGAGGATTCTATGATGATATCCGCGCCGCGGCCGCCCGTTTCCTTCATGATCACGTCATAGGGGTCTTCTTCGCTCGTATTGACGATCCGGTCGATGGGAAGGCTTTCCGCGATCTTGAGGCGGGAAGCCCTGGTTCCGGTGAGGATCACTTTCCCCGCGCCGAGGGCGCGTGCGGCGACGGCCGAAGTCAGTCCGAGCGGTCCCGGTCCGATTATCGCGATCGTCTCTCCCACGAAATATCCGCCGAGAGTCTCCAGCCCGTAGAGCACGCAGCCCAGGTTGGTGACGAGCGACGCTTCGTCGAAGGAAACGGAATCGGGAATCTTGTGTACCGTATTGATATGGTTGATCACATACTGGGCGTTGCCGCCGTTCGTCGTGAAACCGTTGGCCCTGTGGCCTTTCGCCCGGTTTCCGTAATTCAGGCAGGCGGTATAGTTGCCGACCCGGCAATTGGCGCAGCGCATGCAGCCCAGATGGGCTTCCACCGCCACGCGCTCGCCGACCGCGAATTCATCCACGGTTTCGCCGAGGGCGACGACCCTGCCCGAGTATTCGTGGCCGATTATGAATTCCCCGTACGGCGGCTGGCCGGGCAGGGGATGGGCGATGAGGGAGACGTCGGTACTGCAGAGCGCGCAGGATTCTACCGCTATGAGCACATCGGCCGGTCCCGGCGCGGGGGTCTCTACTTCTCTGACTTCCAGTCTATCCGGTCCGGCCAGAACGACGGCTTTCATCGTGGAGGGGATACCCATCAAATCTCCTTTCCCTTTTCCTTGTTGTACAAGATCCGCATTTCCTTCTCGACGTCCAGAATATGACTCAAGGTGGCCCTGCGCGCTTTCGCGGCATCGCCGATCTTTATGGCTTCATATATTCTCTTGTGATATTCGAGCGAGCGGGGGGCGATCTTGCTGCTGCGGATTACTCTGGCGAGGTTGTCCCGCATCACTTTCTGGATGCTTTTCATGATGTCGGAAAACAGAGTGTTGTTCGCCGCCCTGGAAAGAATCAGGTGGAAATCATTGTCGTGCCGACTGAACTTGTCCGCGTCGTCCTGCCAGTTTTCCATGGAGGTCAGGGTTTTCCTGAGTTCGGCGATGATCTCCGGCGTGGCCCGCGCGGCGGCGAGGGCTGCCAGCTCCGGTTCCAGAACGCGCCTGACTTCGATGATTTCCATATATCCTTCGAAGCGGTGGATCGCGCCCGTTACGTCTTCGTTGTCGAAGCCCTTGAGGCCGCGACCCGAGACATAGGTCCGGTTGTTTTTCTTTTCGAGGAACCCTGTATAGGAAAGAACCTTAAGCGCCTCGCGGATCGTACCGCGGCCGACGCCCATCTGCACCGCCAAAGCGTCTTCGGCCGGAAGGCGGTCGCCGGGTTTGAGGTTGCCGTTGATGATTTGCTGCTTTACGTACTCGATGATCTTTTCGGACACGCCTTCACGTTCGATTTTTCCGAATTCCATGGCGACCTCCGCGGGCAAAGGCTGACGAAATATTTGGTTCAATTACATTATCATCATACAGTCGTATCGTAGCATTGTAAAGTTCAGCGGTCAATACGCAATTTCGGTAATTTTTGGACTTGACATCTGACGATAACAAGGTAGTCTTGTACTACGGTCATACTATCGTATCCGGAGGTTCAAGAATGTCGAAGAAGTTCATCGCGATTTTCCTTCTCCTGTGCCTCGCATTCGGCGCCGCATCCGTGGGCGCCCAGGCGAAACCAAAAGAATTCAAGCTGGGATTCATCACTTCATTGAGCGGCCAGTTCGCCGCCGTGGGTGAGACTCAGCGCATGGGTACCCAGCTCGCAGTCGACGAAGTCAACGCGAAGGGCGGCCTCAACATGCCTTGGGGCAAAGTCAAAGTCAGCATGCTGGTGAAAGACGACGAAGCCAAGCTCGATGTCGGCGTCCGCCGCTATCGCGAGCTTGTCAGCGCCGGCATTCACGCCGTCGTGGGTACCACGTGGAACCCGATGGCCGGAGCCATCAACGAAGAGACCAAGATCACCCCGATGCCCTACCTCGCGTCCTGCGTGCCGGCCCTCGATTCCTTCAGGAAGGGCAATCCGGCCGAAGGCACCTTCTCGGTAGCGTTCACCCCGTGGAGCATCGGCTATCTTTCCGGCGCCTCGATCGTGAACCAGCTCGGAAAGAAGAAGATTTTCTTCGTTTCCCGCGCGGATTCTTGGGGCAAGACCATCTATGAAGGCCTCCAGGCCGCGCTCAAAGAATACGGCGGCGAAGTCGTCGGATTCGCCGAGTATCCCCAGGGCAACGTCGACTTCTCCTCGGCCATCAACCAGGCCAAGAGCATAAAGCCGGATATCTTCGTGGCGTGCCAGTTCGCCGGCGATGCGATCGCGCTCTACAAGCAGGCGTATGACATGGGCCTCTACAGCGTCACCACCATGTTCAACACCTGGATCACCAACGTCGTGGCGAAAGGTATCCCCGACAACGCTCTCAAGGATCTTTACGCTCTCACGTTCTCCTACTACAATATGGAAGGATTCGCCGACAAAGCCGTGGCCGCGAGCATGAAGCAGTTCGCAGATGCGCACATCAAAGCTTTCGGCGAGCCGCCCGATGCGTACGGAACCATCGCCTACATCGCCGCGAAGATGATCTTCGAAGCGGCCGAAAAGACACAGACCTTCGATGCGTCGACGATTTCCAAGTACATCCAGACCAACTCGTTCCAGACGGTCAAGGGACCGGGAACGTTCCGGGTCGACAGGGAACTCGTAGGCAAGTACATGGCGTTCGTCGTGAAGGGCAAGCCTTCTTCGGAAAGGAAGGATCCCCAGGACGTCTTCAAGATCATGGGATATTTCGGCGGCGATTCCGCGCTGCCTTCCCTTTCTTCGCTCGGTTACTGAGTAGGGAACATCAAGCCGATCGGCGGAGCGGTGCTCCGCCGATCGGACTTTATATCCCCGTGGCCGTTGGCGGCGCGGGGATATAACTTGCCCGGCAATTGAAAAGAAAACGCTTTGTCTGGAATGGGCTTGGCCGTAGCGGCCCATCCCGGACGCTCCAATAGTTTTTCAATTGCCGGGTCAGTAAGCGTGAATCGCGCTTCCGGAATCCGGCCGGGTTTGGCGGCTTTTCGGACGGCGTCGTACTTTCGTGCAATCGGTTCGCGGTCGACGCTCGCGGTTGTCGCGGTGGAGAGTTTGTAAATGGAAAATTTCGGAATATTGAGCACCGAGGGAGTCACGAAAAGATTCGGCGATTTCACCGCAGTGGACGGGGTCGATTTTTGCGTATCCGAAAATGAATCCATCGGAATAATCGGCCCGAACGGCGCCGGGAAAACGACCTTCCTCAATCTTCTAACCGGGCATTACGCCCCCGAGGAAGGCGCGGTCCGTTTCAGGGGACAGGACATCACTTCGGTCCGCGCGGAGAAAAGAGTTTCCATGGGACTCGTCCGCACATTCCAGATCGTACACGTTTTCGACAATCTGAGCGTCTACGACAATCTGGCCATGGCGTACTTCCATAAAAGGGAAGCGAAACGCTGGCCGATCAAAATGTTCTTCGTGGATTTCAGGGCCAACGGCGATATTCGCGGGCACGTCGAACGCGCGCTCGAAGAATTCGATATGACGGCCATGCGGAATACCATGGTGGGAAGCCTGGCGCTCGGGAGCAAGAAAAAGCTCGAAATCGCCATGGCGTGGATCGCCGATCCCGCGGTACTGCTTCTCGACGAGCCTTTCGCCGGCATCGGCGATCATGAGATCGACGAAATAATTCTCGTCATCCAGAAAATCCGGCATCAGAAAACGAGCATCATCGTAGAACACAAGTTGTCGAAGTTGTCGCAGATCGTAGACAAGCTCGCCGTCATGTCCGAAGGCAAGATCATCGGATTCGGACAGTGCGAGGATACCCTCAATTCCGCGGAAGTGCGGAAATCGTATTGGAAGCTGACGGACTGACGCCGTGCGACGGCCTCAAACCCGAACATGCGGCGACCATGAAACGGATGGAAATTCAATGACAGACAAGACGAAATTGCTGGAGATACGGGATCTCGACGTTTCCTACGGCAATTTGGCGGTACTTTTCGACGTATCGCTCGAAGTGGAAAAAGGCGAAGTAGTCGTTCTGGTCGGCAGGAACGGGGCGGGCAAAACCACTCTTTTCAGGTCCATCGCCGGCTTTCTCCCGAAACGCAAAGGCTCCGTGCTGTTCAAAGGCGAGAATATCAATTCGAAAGAAGCCTATCGGATCGCGCAGGGCGGAATAAAGTACATTCATCAGGACAAACAGGTCTTTTCGGACCTTACCGTAAAAGAGAATTTCGAACTGTCCAGCTATGCGACCAAAGACTACGACTGGGATCCCCTTTTCGTTTTCTTCCCCAAACTGAAAACTCTGCTGGGCCGCAAGGCGGGAGCTTTGAGCGGAGGAGAGCGGCAGATGCTCCTCATGGCGATGGCGCTGCTGGGCAAGCCGGATCTCCTCCTGTTGGACGAACCGACCGAAGGTCTCGCGCCTCACGTCATCACCGATCTGGTGGGTGTCTTCAAGGAAGTGAGCAAGACGACCACGCTCTTTATAATCGAGCAGAATCTTCCTCTCGTCGCGGGAATCGCGGATCGAGTGTATTGCATGAGGGAAGGGAAAATTGCGGCCGAGATCACGGAACACAGTGAGATCGCCGGAATTTCCTTCGAGAAGTATCTCTAACGCAGGTGGGTCATGGAATTATCAACGAACAAGGGACCAATGCGCGAGAAATCAGGCCGTTCCATCGATTTCGGATTCCTGGGTCCGCTTGTCATGGTGGCGGTCATCATGGGCGCGCGCTATCTCTTCCCCGACAAACTGGCATTCTTCACCGAAGCCTCCATTTACGCGATCTATGTCATGGGGAACAACATCCTCATGGGCTATCTGGGGTATGTGTCCTTCGGCCAACCTTTCTATCTCAGCACCGGCGCATATGCGGCGGCGATCTATTTCGCCTATCTGGGGAATAGTCCGATCGTGGCCATACTTCTGGCCGTCGCCGTCGGCCTCGCGCTGTCGGCCGTATTCGGACCGATTTTCATGCGTCTCAAGGGCAACTATTATACCCTTGTAAACGCTGCCCTTTGCGCGATCGGCCTGTTCACCTACGAAAAACTCCTCATCGGAGTCACCAACGGAAACGATGGCCTCTGGTTCCGCGCGCGCATCGCCAAGATGCCCTTTCTGGACGTCAGACTCACATCGAATCTGTTCCTGATGGTATGCGTAATTCTGGCGCTGCTGCTTTTCCTGTATCGCTGGATGGACAAATCCGCACTGGGCGCGGTGTTCAGGGCCACCAAGATCAACAGCCGGAAAGCCAAATTCCTGGGCTACAATCCCTATGCCGTCCGGGTCATAGGATTCACCCTGGCGACGGTCCTGTCGACCATCGCCGGCGCCCTGTTCGCGATCAACTACGGTTTCGTGAACCCGAACCTCGGAGAGAATTCGAGGTCGATCGAAGTACTCATCGCAACGCTTCTGGGCGGCGTAGGTTCCGTGTACGGCCCCGTATTCGGAGCCTTCGGATTCCTCGGCATAAAAGACATAGTGTCCCGCTTCATGAGCCGCTGGGAATTCGCGGTGGGCATCATAACGATTCTGGTTCTGTTCTTCTTCTCGAAAGGTATATGGGGTTTCATCCGCCTCATCGGGAAAGGGGTCACGGAGAAGCTGTTCAGAAAAAAAACGGCCGGATCGATCGGTAAGGAGAAGTGACATGACCCGATTGTTCGAAGCGATCGTATACGGCTTCAGCAGCAGCGGTATTCTTTTCATGGTTTCCCTGGCGCTCTCCATCGGATACGGTCTGATGCGCGTCGTGAATATGGAAGCCATGCTTTACTATTCTTTCGGTGCGTACATCACCTACACCATCGTCCATGCCACCGGCAGTTTCGTGCTCGGGGCGATCGCGGGCACTCTTCTGGGAGCTCTGCTCGGCCTGCTCGTCGAAACACAGCTTCTTCGGCGGGTCTATCACCGGGAAATGATGTTCTCGATGGTGGTGACCTATGCGGTATTCCTGATCGGTATCGGTGTGATCCAGTTCATCTGGGGATTGGAACCCAAGCCCGTGCAGGCGCCCATCGATGGGATGCTGTCGTTCCTGGGCATTTCGGTGCCGATCTATCGAGTCATAATCATCGCCATCGCGCTGGTCGCATACGCTCTGATCCAGCTGCTCATCAACAAGACCATCACCGGCAAAGCGCTGCGCGCAGGCATCGAGAACAGGGACAACGTCGTCGCGCTCGGCATCAACATCAACAAGATTTTCACCACGACTTTTGTCGTGGCCAGCGCCTTCGCCGGTCTGGGCGGCGCGTTGAACGCTCCCATCATCATGGTCGGTCCCTACATGGGATTCGACATGCTTCTGCTGTCTTTCATCACCGTCATTCTGGGCGGCCTCGGCAGCATCAAAGGCACGGCCGTTTCGGCCCTGATTCTCGGTCAGGTGATTTCGGTCGGCGGCATGATTTGGTCCCCCCTGGCTGCGGTCGGTCCATTCGTCGTCATGATTATCGTCATTCTGTTCAGGCCCACGGGGCTGTTCGGCGTGAAGGGAAAAGCGTTCGGCTTCGACGACTGACGACTGACGACGGGAAACGGAGAGAAGAAAGGGCGGGGTCCGAATGAAAGCATTTACTCTGGAACGTTACGGCGAGCTCCTGACGCTCAGGGATGTCCCGGATCCCGCTCCCGGACCCGACGATGTCATAGTGAAGGTCCGGGCCTGCGGAATATGCGGGACGGACCTGAAAATCGCGAACGGCGCGCTGTCTTCGATCATACGGCTTCCCCATGTACCAGGGCATGAGATTTCAGGCGAAATCGTCGATGTCGGGGGAACCGTAAAAAATGTGCGCATCGGCGACCGCGGTTCAGTGTATTTCTATCTCGCCTGCGGCCACTGCCGGCCCTGCCTGACGGGCAGGGAAAATATCTGCGGGCAGATTGTCAGGCTGGGCTTCGAAAAACCGGGGGGATTCGCGGAATATGTGAAGATCCCCGCGCGGAATTTCTGCCGTTCCGATGCGAATCTCCCGTTCGAGTCTTTGGCGGTGCTGCCCGATGCGCTTCTCACTTCGTATCACGCGGTGAAGAACATCGGGCGGCTGCGCGAGGGAGAGCGGATTCTCATCGTGGGAGCGGGGGGCCTGGGAATCCATGCGATCCAGTTCGCGCGGCATCTCGGCGCATCGGTTGCGGTATGCGATCCGAAGCCCGTCGCGCTGTCTCTGGCCGCGGAGTATGGCGCCGACCTGCTTCTCGAAAACATTTCAGGAGAAAACGCCGTCCGTCTCAAAGAATGGACCGGCGGCGAAGGATTGGACCTGGTGCTCGAGGGGAGCGGAAGAGGCGAAACCTTCGAAGCCTCCCTCCGGGCCTTGGGGCGCGGCGGCCGGCTCGTGATCATGGGGTACAGTACGGTGACGCCGTATCGGCTCGATTCGATGGCGATGCATTACAATGAATGGAGCATCGCGGGCGCACGCGTCGGTACCAGAAAAGAACTGGACGAGGTGATGGATCTGGTCGAGCGGGGCGTCATAAGTACGGTTATTTCCACGATTCTGCCCATGTCGCAACTGAATGCCGGACTCGCGC
>JBDKUJ010000148.1:0-5533 GCA_039679665.1 Rectinema sp.
GCGCCGTCGTCGGGCGACAGCCTTTCGGCGGCATGCGCGGCTCCGGCACGAACGACAAGGCGGGAAGCTTTCTCAACCTCACGCGCTGGGTGAACGCGCTCGCCGTCAAAGAAAACCTCGACCCTCCCTCCGATTGGCGTTACGCGAACGCATGACGCAACGTTGCAGGGTCCCGCCATCCACGTTCGCGATGCGAACATGAGTAGCCAAGAGTTCGGACTTTGTGAACCGGCCGATCCGGTGTACAGTGTATGCGATCGCAGCGCAGGAATCGGGTCGGACGCATACGGAGGCGGATACATGCACAAAGCCGTTGTCGGCATAATCGGCGGATCGGGCCTGTACGAAATCGAAGGCGTGAAGATTCTCGAAGAAGTGACGATGGATACGCCCTGGGGTTCGCCGTCCGACGCGATAACCATCGCGGAAGTTGACGGCGTCAAGGCGGCCTTCCTTCCGCGGCACGGCAAAGGCCACTTCATTCTTCCGACCGAGGTCAATTCGCGCGCCAATATAGCGGCGCTCAAAATGCTGGGCGTGAGAGAAATCGTCGCCTTTTCGGCGGTAGGCAGCCTCAAGGAAGAGATTCGCCCTAGGGACTTCATTCTCCCGTCCCAGATCATCGACAGGACGAAGGATCGTCCCGGTTCGAGCTTCTTCGGAAGCGGCGTCGTCGCTCACATGAGTTTCGCCGATCCTTTCTGCGAACGGCTCGTGAGCATAGTCGGCCCGATAATTTCCGCGCTCGGACTCTGCGTCCATACCGACGAGACACTCGTCTGCATGGAGGGGCCAGCTTTCTCGACCAGGGCGGAAAGCAATCTCTACCGTTCATGGGGCGCCGGCATAATCAACATGAGCGTGCTTCCGGAGGCGAAACTGGCGCGGGAGGCCGAAATCTGCTACGCCATGGTCTGCATGGCCACCGATTACGACTGCTGGAAAACGGATCATGACGACGTTTCGGTGAACATGGTCGTGGAAAATCTCAACGCCAATTCGGCGCACGCAAAGGAACTCATCAGACAGATCATACCGGCCTTATCTGGCGGGGAGGATTGCCCCTGCAGGAGCGCGATGAAGAACGCCGTTATGACGAATCCGGCGAAACGGAATCCGGAAACGGTCGCGCGGTTGCGGACGATCCTTCCCGAACTCTGAACCGTATTTTGAACCTATTTTGAACCGTATTTCGAATCATAGATCGAACCAAATATTGAAAATCGAACAGGGAGGCGGTATGCAGCACGAAGTGACGAAACCCACGGAACTTCTTGACGCCGACGGACATCTCGTCGAAGAGGGCTGGGCGCGCAAGCCTTTCTGGCGCTACAACCGCACGAAGATACGCGCTACGGCATTGCGGATCAAGGAATGGGATTATTACTATGTGATTTCCCATGACCAAAAATGTGGCATCACCTTCACTATTTCCGATCTTGGCTATCTGGGACTCTGCTCCGTGGCCTGGCTCGACCTGGCCAACGGAACTTCCGCCCAATCCGACGATATGAGGTTCATGCCGCTCGGCTCGACCGGATTCCCTCCAGAGTCCGACGGCGGGCGGATTTCCCGTGAAAGCGCGAAAATGAAGATCGCTTTCTCGTCCGAAGGCCCGAAGCGGCGTATTTCTCTTTCCTGCCCAGGCTTCGTGGCGCCCGACGGGGCGAAAGGACTCACGGCCGAACTCGAGCTGACCCAGGACATGGACGCCGACAGTATGAACATCGCCACATCGTGGGCGGAAAACCGTCGCGCCTTCTACTACAACCGGAAAATCAACTGCATGCCCGCTTCCGGCACGGTAACGCTGGGCGGAAAAACCCATGTCTTCTCTCCAGAGGAGTCCTTCGGAGGCCTGGATTGGGGCCGGGGCGTGTGGACGTATAAAAACCGCTGGTATTGGGGGTCCGCCTCAGGTCTTCTGAACGGAAAGCCCTTCGGATGGAATATCGGATACGGCTTTTCCGATCGGAGCCCCGCTTCCGAAAATATGATTTTCCATGACGGGAAAGCGCACAAGCTCGGCGAAGTCTATTTCCATATCGACACGTCGAACTATCTCGCTCCATGGAAATTCACAAGTTCGGACGGACGCTTCGAAATGGACTTCCAGCCCGCCGTCGATCGGCACAGTTCGACCAGTTTTCTGGTGCTGAAATCCGTACAGCATCAGGTCTTCGGTTATTTTACGGGCAAAGTAATGCTGGATTCTGGCGAGGTTCTGACAGTGGACAAATTTCCCGGCTTCGCCGAAGACGTGCTCAACTGGTGGTGATCGCAGAAAAATACTACAACACCTGTTGACTTCAACATGTGGGTTTCGGTATTTTTTCCTTTGCAAGGGGAGTAGCTTATCCACGGCCTGGCCGCGGAAGGGGAATCGTCAACACGATCCGCACGCGCGGATTCCGGTTCCCCGCTCGTTTGAGAAAGCAAGACCTTCGTTTCGAATCATTCAGGTTCGAGGCGAAGGTCTTTTTATTTTCCAAGCCTCACTGTTGCGGCGGCATACGACGGCATATCTGGAGGAAACATGAAATCTTGGCATGCGAAATCAGTCGGAACGATTCTGGCCGATCTGCACACCGACCCCGGGCGCGGCTTGAGTTCCGTCGAAGCGAAAGAGCGACTTCAAAAATACGGTCCCAACCAACTCGTCGGGAAAAAACCGAAAAACCTGTTCTCCAGATTCATCGAGCAGTTCCGGGACTATCTTATCTATATCCTGATAGCCGCGGCGGTCGTATCGATCGTCCTCGGTGAAATCCCCGACGCCATAATCATCATGGTCGTCGTGTTCATCAACGCGATCGTGGGCGTCGTGCAGGAATCGAAGGCAGAAAAAGCCATCGACGCATTGAAAAAAATGTCCGCGCCCAAGGCGGTCGTGGTAAGGGACGGCGTTACCGCCGAAATCCGAGCCGAGGAAGTCGTTCCCGGCGACCTGGTCCTGATCGACGCAGGTCGAGTCATCCCCTGTGACCTGCGCTGGACCGAAGCCGTCAACCTCGAGATCGACGAATCGGCCCTGACGGGTGAATCCGTTCCCGTCGAGAAGGATGCCGGATTCGAGACCGAAGAGGAAGCTTCCCTGGGCGACAGGCTGAACATGGGATATTCCTCCACCGTGGCGACCTACGGACGAGGACGGGGAATCGCCGTCGCGACGGGTATGGACACAGAACTCGGCGGCATAGCCAGGATGATCGACGCCGAGCCCGACGAATCTACGCCTTTGCAGATAAAGCTTGACGATTTCGGGAAGAGACTGGGTACAGGCATCCTCATACTCTGTGCAGTCATGTTTGCGCTCGGAGTGGGCGAAGAATTCCTTCGCCAGGGCCGGGTCGCCAGGGATAGCGTTTTCGGACTCTTCCTGACCTCTATTTCGCTCGCGGTGGCGGCCATCCCCGAAGGTCTGCCCGCCATCGTCACCATAGTCCTCGCAATCGGCGTACAGCTCATGAGCCGGGAAAAGGCGCTCGTGCGCCGCCTGCCGGCGGTGGAAACGCTCGGCTCGGTGACGATGATCTGCTCCGACAAGACCGGCACACTGACGCGCAACAAAATGTCCGTCACCGCCTTCGATTCGGACGGCCTTTCGGGCGCACCGGAGGCGATCGATATGGAACGGGCCGCGCATCGTCTGCTCGTCGACGCGATGGCGCTCTGCAACGATGCGAGCATGGGGGGAGCTGATTCGGCGGCTACGGGCGATCCGACGGAGATAGCGCTTCTGGAACTCGCGGCTTCACGCGGCGTGGACCGGAGAACCCTTGTCGCCAGAGCGGCCCGCATTGGCGAGCTTCCCTTCGATTCCGACCGGAAAATGATGAGCACTTCGCACGACTTCGACGGAAAACGCATCGTTTTCACCAAAGGCGCCGTCGACAGGCTCCTGGGAAAATGCTTCAGTTATTACAGGGACGGGCAGGAACTGCCGCTGGACGAGGCCGCGCGAACCGCCATTCTCGAATCGGTGGACACCATGGCAGGGAAAGCCTTGCGCGTGCTCGGCGCCGCCTACCGCCCTCTCCTCGAAGGAGAAAATGCTTCCGGCGAAGGTCTGGAACGCAATCTGGTCTATCTCGGCTGTGTCGGCATGATCGATCCGCCCCGCCTCGAAGTCCGCGATTCGATCGCCGCATGCAAGGCATCAGGCATCGGCGTCTCGATGATCACCGGCGACCACAAGGCCACGGCCCTCGCAATAGCGCGCGAACTCAACATCGCGGAAGACGCCGACGAAGCGCTGTCGGGCCCCGAAATCGACCAGCTCGACGACAAAGCCCTGGCCGAAAAGGCGAAGCGCGTCCGCGTGTTCGCCCGCGTTTCGCCCGAGCATAAAGTGCGTATCGTAAAAGCTTTCAGGGCGAATGGGCACATAGTCTCGATGACCGGTGACGGCGTCAACGACGCGCCCAGTCTCAAGGCGGCCGATATAGGCGTGGCCATGGGCATCACGGGCACCGATGTCGCGAAAAACGCTTCCGACATGATTTTGGCCGACGATAATTTCGCCACCATCGTCCGTGCCATCGAAGCGGGAAGGAACATCTACAACAACATCAAGAAAGCGGTCATTTATCTCATATCCTGCAATGCGGGCGAGATAGTGACCGTGTTCTCGGCGGTGCTTCTCGGCTTTCCGATCCCCCTGCTTCCGATCCACATTCTCTGGATCAATCTGGTGACCGACACCTTCCCCGCCCTCGCGCTCGGCATGGACCCGGGCGATCCGGACATCATCAGGGAAAAACCGCGCGACCCCAAGGAAGGCCTGTTCGCGCACGGCGGCGCCAAATCGATCGCCTGGAACGGCCTGCTGATCGGCGCCCTTTCCCTTGCGGCGTTCTTCATCGGACAGCACCGGGCCGGCATCGAAGGATTGAGCGGCGATGCTGCGCTCTCGGTCGGACGGACGATGTCATTCGCCACGCTCGGACTGTCGCAGCTTTTCCATGCCTTCAACCTGCGCCATCCCCTGCGCTCCCTCGGCTCGATCGGCGTTTTCTCGAACCGCTATCTCGTGGGAGCCTTCGTGGCGGGAACGTTGCTGCAGGTTCTTGTCATCGCGATTCCGCCCGTCGCCGATTTCTTCAAGCTTTCGAATCTGGGTATAGGTGATTGGGGAATCGTGCTGCTGCTTTCCGTGTTCACAGTCGCGCTGAACGAAATCGTGAAATGGTTCAGGCGACGTCGCTAATGTCGCTGACGTCGCCTTTGCGCCGCGTATCTTCGCCGCGTATCTTCGCCGCGTATCTTCGCGACGTATCTTCGCGACGTATCCTCGCCGCGTATCCTCGCGACGCGCCCGCAATGAGCAGTTTGAGCCGGTTGAGCTGGTTCACTTCGGAAGCGCCGGGATCGAAGTCGATGGCGGCGACGGGCACGGCGGGATAACGCCGCTTGAGTTCCTTGAGCATGCCTTTCCCCGTCACATGGTTGGGCAGGCAGGCGAAAGGCTGCAGGCACGCTATTCCGTCGACATCGTCGCGGATCAGCTCGACCATTTCGGCGGTGAGGAACC
>JBDKUJ010000149.1:0-3066 GCA_039679665.1 Rectinema sp.
GGAATCATGGGCCATGTAGGAATTGAGTTCCGCATTCCTGTTGTACTTGGCCTTGAAGGCATTCTTGAAGTCCGCGACCGCGGGGTCGTTGAAGTCGAGGTGGTTGACGAAGTAGCAGCCTTCGAGAGCGTTGCCGGCGAGGGAGATGAGGTTCTCCGAGGGCCAGCCGTCGCCGCCGAGCATCACGACGCCGATGCCGAGTTCACGGGCCTGTTTCGCGCTCAAGGCGACGTCGGTGTAGTAGTTGGGAGAGAAGATGACGTCGGGATTCGCGGCCTTGATCTTGGTCAAGGGAGCGCGGAAGTCTTTTTCGCCGGCGGTGAAACTGACTTCGGCGACGATTTCGCCGCCCATCTTCGTGAAGCTTTCCTTGAAGAACTGCGTGAGACCGGCGGAATAGGCGTCATCCACCGTCATGAAAATCGCGGCTTTGCGCTTGCCGAGCTTCTCATAGGCGAAGGTGGCGGCGACGCTGCCCTGGTAGGGGTCGGTAAAGCAGGCACGGAACATGAAGGGATTGACCGAACCCGACTCGGTGACCGTGACCTTGGGATTCGTCGCGGTGGTCGCGACAGCGGGAACCTTTGCCTCGTTGACGACGGGCGCGATCGGAATCGCCTCGCCCGAGCCCTGGGGGCCGACAATGGCGACGACCTTGTCCTGGCTCGTCAGACGCTTGGCGACGTTGACCGCTTCGGTGGAATCGCCCTTGTCGTCGTAACCGATGGCCTCAAGCTTGTACATCTTTCCGCCGACATCGATTCCGCCCTTGGCGTTGTAGTCTTCGACGAGCATCTTGACGGTGTCGAACTCGGCCTGGCCCCAAAGGGCAGTGTCGCCGGTGAGGGGACCGAACCAGCCGATCTTGATCGTATCCGATTTCTGCCCACCGCCGGCACATCCCGTCAACGCGAGAGCGGCTATAAGCACCAATCCGAACAATGCGCGCATTACCTGCCTCCTTATGGCACATGCACAAAATCGTCGTCAGTATAGCCGCAGTATCTGCCGCGGACAATCGAAAAAAATAAATTAACTGAGACTTTTTCAAAAGTCGGAAAACTTTTGAAAAAGCTGCCAAAACTTGTGGCATTTGCACACGGTTTCGTAGAAACCGGAGCAAATGAGAGCCAATTTCAAAAGTAACCGGCTTTTGAAATTGGCTCAACTCAATAATTAAATCTCGTTTTGCCCGAAAACCTCATTCCACGGTGACGCTCTTGGCGAGATTCCGCGGCTGATCGATATCGCGCCCCAACTCGAGCGCGACAAAATAGGCGAAAAGCTGCAGCGGCACTACCATCGTAAAGGGATAGAAGCGTGGGTCGGATTTGGGAACCGGAAGGAAATCATCGACGAGCTGCCGGACTTCCTCATCGCCCTCGACTCCGACCGCGATGACGGGTCCTCCGCGCGCCTTGATTTCCCTGATGTTGGAAATGGTCTTTTCGCGCAGATAATCGTCCGAGACGAGGAAAATGCTGGGCACATCCGGGCCGATCAGGGCGATGGGGCCGTGCTTCATTTCGCCCGAACTGCAGCCTTCGGCATGCACATAGGAAATTTCCTTGAGTTTCAGGGCGCCTTCAAGGGCGATGGGATACAGCAATCCACGGCCGAGGAAAAGTACATCCTTCACGCGGCAATATTTTTTCGCGATCCGCTGCACTTCACCGCGGAGCTTCAGGGTTTCCGCGACTTTATCGGGTACGGCCTGCAGGGCTGAAAGGAAACGGGTGCCCTCCTCCCTCGACATGTCCCGCATCCTGGCCATCATGAGGGTGAACAGGTAGAAGGCGGCCAGCTGGCTCGTGAACGCTTTTGTCGAGGCGACGGCGATTTCGGGCCCGGAATGGACGTAAATGCCTCCGTCGGATTCCCGTGCGATGGTCGATCCGACGACATTGCAGATGCCCAGCACGGTGCCGCCCTTGCGCTGGATTTCGCGCATGGCATACAGGGAGTCGGCGGTTTCGCCGGACTGGCTGACCGTGAACCAGAGACTGTCTTTTTCGACGACCGGGTTCCGATAGCGAAGCTCGGAAGCCAGTTCGGCCTGCGAAGGGATGCGCGCCACCTGTTCCAGCAGCTGTGCGCCCACGGTACCGGCATGCCAGGAGGTCCCGGCGGCGATAATACGGATTCTGCCCGTCTCGGCCAGTCTCCTCCGGTCGAGGTTGAGCCCCCCCAGCTTGGCGGTGCAGTGTTCCGAATCGAGACGGCCGCCAAGAGCGCGGGCGATGGATTCCGGCTGTTCGAAAATTTCCTTCTCCATGTAACAGGCGAAACCGTCTTTTTCGATGGCGCCGAGTTCCCAGGTGACCTGGTCGATCTGCCGGTCGATTTCCCTTTCCTGCCGATCGGTGATCGTGTAGCCGGAAGCGTCGATATCGACGACTTCGCCGTCATTCAGATACACAACCTTGTCGGTATGGGCGATCATGGCGGTCACGTCGGAAGCGAGGAACATCTCGCCCGAACCGACTCCCACGACGAGAGGGCTTCCGTTGCGCGCTCCGACGATGCGGCCCGGTTCGTCGGCGTGTATGCAGGCTATGCCGTAGGTCCCTTCAAGATGGCGCAAAGCCGCTTTGAGGGCTACCGCAAGATCGCCCTGATAGTACGAAGCTATGAGATGGGGAATCACCTCTGTATCGGTATCGCTCACGAATTTCGCGCCCTTGCGTTCCAGCATGGATTTGAGCGCGCGATGGTTTTCGATTATGCCGTTGTGCACTACGGCGATTTTCCCCGCGGTATCGAGATGGGGATGGGCGTTTTCGTTCGTCACGCCGCCGTGTGTCGCCCAACGCGTGTGTCCGATGCCCCAGGTTCCGCCCAGATCGGCGGGTACCGCCGCCGTCAGCCTGGCGATCTTGCCGACCGCCTTTATCACGCACAGGCCGGGAACTCCCGCAGGGTCGGCCTGGAAACGTACGTCCACGCCGCCGACCGCGATGCCCGCCGAATCATAGCCGCGATATTCGAGGCGGCGAAGACCCTCGAGAAGAATGGGTGTCGTCTTTCGTGGTCCCGTGTAGCCGATGATACCGCACATATTTTTTT
>JBDKUJ010000150.1:0-8339 GCA_039679665.1 Rectinema sp.
CGTGTATGCGCCGTGCCCGCCGCCGACGGTTCCGTGGGGCAGTATGTAGTAATCAAACAGGATATCACCGAAAGCTGGCGAAGAAGACGCGAACTCGAAACCGAACTGCGGCTCAATGTGATTTTCCGCGATGCATCCACGCCGGAACGGATCGCCGCGGAAGTCGCGGCATTTCTGGCCGAGTTTCCCGATATTCTTCGGGCGGGCATACTTCTCGCGCCGCCCGAAGGCGAAACAGGGGCCGGAACATGGTTCGGCGATCCCTGGCTCGATACGGCGGGCCGGCCGAAAGAACGCAGCTTCATCCGGGATCTGTCGGCCGGCACAAAAAAACTCGGCACCATGGCCGTCCAGTTCCGTTCCGATGCATGGAACGACGATGTAGCCATCGTTACGCTGGCCGCGGACATGATGACCAATGCGCTCAATATCCTGTACCTGCGTCTGGGCACCGAGGACAAAATCCGGAAAATCGCCGCCATGACGTTGATCGACAAATCGATCGGCGGCAGCATCGACCTCTCCGCGACGCTCGAACTCGTACTCGATCAAACGAGCGCACTCCTTATGGTGGATGCCGTCGCGATCTATGCGCTCGACAGGTCGACGGGAGAACTCAATTTCAGAGCCGGACGAGGTTTCAGGAACCCCATGTCCGCCAGTACCCGTATCCCCATGGGACAGGCCTGGGTTGGAGTTTCGGCCAAAGAAGACAAAACGACCAATGTATTCGACTTTTCCGATCTCGATCCCGGATCGCTCTTCGTCCAGATGATCCGGCGCGAAGGTTTTCTGTCGCAGCATTGCACGCCGCTCAAAGTCCATGACCACATCGTCGGCGTGCTGGAAGTATTCCAGCGCAAGCCCTTTCATCTTTCACCCGACTGGAACAACTTCTTCCAGACTATCGCCCTGCAGACGGCCATCGCCGTGGATTTCGCGACACTGCTCCGCGATCTGCAACGCACCAATGAAGAGCTGGAAATCGCGTACGAAGCCACGATCGAAGGCTGGTCGAGGGCGATGGACCTGCGCGACAGGGAAACCGAAGGACATACACAGCGCGTAGCTTCCCTGACGGTAGCGCTGGCGCGGCGGATGGGGCTCGAAGACAAAGAAATCATACGGCTGCGGCGCGGGGCTCTCCTGCACGACTTGGGCAAAATGGGTGTTCCCGACAGTATCCTCAACAAGACCGGCCCCCTCGACGCCGGAGAATGGGCGATAATGAGAAGCCACCCTGAACTCGCCATGGACATGCTTTCGCAGATCATGTATCTCGGCCCTTCGCTCGATATCCCCTATTGCCATCACGAAAAATGGGACGGGACGGGCTATCCGAGAGGTTTGAAGGGCACGAGCATTCCGGAAGCGGCCAGGATATTCGCCGTCGTAGACGTATGGGACGCACTCACAAGCGACAGACCGTACCGCTCGGCATGGTCGAGAGAAAAAGCGGCGATCCACATCAGGGGGGAATCGGGCAGGCATTTCGATCCTGCGGTAGTAGCGGCTTTCCTGGAAATGATGGGATTCCGGGAGGAAGACACTATGGACATCAGGCAAAACCGGCCAGACACGTAAGCCCGGAACGGGACGTAAGTCCAGGTGCCTGACAGGACCACGGATAAATAAAAAGGCCGCCAAAAGGCGACCTTTTTCAGCTCCCCCGCCCGGGTTCGAACCAGGGACCCAGTGGTTAACAGCCACTTGCTCTGCCAGCTGAGCTACAGGGGAAAGCGCTTCCGTTATGCGTAATGTCCGCTTCCGGAGCGTCGCCAGAATATCTCTGCGATATGCAATCTGTCAAGGCCCGGCCGCATGGAACACGCAGCAGAACCGGATGTTCAATCGCGGTTTTCCCCGTCTTCTTCTTCGGGGAAAAGACTCTGCTCGAGCTGGGCTTTCTTTCTGGCAAGCGCGGCGAGGAGTCCCGCGCCCTTTTCCGCCGCATGCTCTGCCGCATGCTCTGCCGCATGTTCTTCCACATGCTCTTTTACATGCTCTTCCGGTTTGCCGACTCCGGCAATTTCCGCAGCTTTGCGGCGTTTCGGCGCGACTCCCACACTACCTTTTGGCGCTTTTTTCGGCGCTGCCTTTGCGCTGCCCCTTGTGGAGACTTTGGCGGCGCTCTTGGGGCCGGCTATGGCGGGTGAAGTCGCATCTGCCGGGGCGGAAGGGCTCGGTCCGATATCCTGGGACAGATCGGGTTCCACAAGCCCTGTAGGCAGAGTACGGGCCGCCGGAGATTCCGCGGACAGCGCCTCTCGCGTCGCCAGGCGGACGCCCGAGGCCTTGATGCCCTTGGGCTTATAATTCCTGGTGCGGAAGCGCCCTTCGTTGACCTTGGTTCGGGACTTGGGCGCATAGTGTACGACGAATTCGAAATCCTTCTCGGTCGAGAACAGAAGTATCTGCGCATCGTCGGGGATGATCGAATAGTCTTTGCCCTGGATCCACGACTCGATGGAAGTGCGTTTTATATGGGGTTGTCTGTCGGCGGCACAATACACGGCCGTCAGGACGGTAGAAGAGACATTCTCTTTTTCCGCGACCGCGCACCAGAGCAGACCCTGATCCACGAACAGTTTTTCGGGCACTGGTACGACGGTATAAATGCCGTTTCGCCGCAGGACGAGAATTTTGTCGAAAGCCGACACTTCCAGAATCTTGTCGCCGGAAGCCACTGCCGTGCCGATGTAACCGGTCTGACCGTCGTATCGAAGGGCGATATCCCTCCGGGCCGCTTCGCGGACATCCACTTTCGAGAAATTCCTGATCTCGGTTTTGCGGGCATAGTCCGCCTCGAGTTTTTTCGCGAGCGTCTTCAGGAAAGACACGGCGTAGTCGACAAGAGCCGCAAGATGTTTTTCGACCTCGGAGAGCCTGGCCGAAATCCGTGCGCTTTCTTCCTTCGCTTTGTTGATGTCGTAGAGCGAAATGCGGCGGATCGGAATCTTGAGGAGGCGCTCGACGTCCTCGTCGGTCACGACGCGGGCAATTTCGGCGGCAAAGGGCTTCAAGCCGGCGTGCACGGCCGCAATCACTGTTTCCTGGGTTTTTTTGTCCTCGATCTTCTTGTAGACGCGCTCTTCTATGAAAATGCGTTCAAGTATGCGCGCGTGCAGGTCGTCCAGAAGTTCGCCGCGCTCGATTTCCAGTTCGCGCCGCAATATCGAAAGCAGGCTGCCCGAATGGCTCCGCACGATTTCGGACACGGTCGTGATGAGGGGCTTTTCGTCCTTGATTACGAGGCAGTTGCAGGAAATCGACTGTTCGCATTCGGTGAATGCGTAAAGCGAGTCTACGACCTCTTCGGTATAGACGCCCCGCTGGAGGCGGATTTCGATTTCGACTTTGTCCGTCGTAAAATCGGAAATCGAAGAGATTTTGATACGCCCCGCCCTGGAGGCGTTTTCCACGCTCGCGATAAGGCTCTCGGTGGTCGAACCGAAGGGTATCTCGGTGACGAGAATGCGTTTGGGGTCCGAGGTGTCGAGTTTCGCGCGCACGCGGACTTTGCCGGCGCCGTCGCGATAATCGGAGAGGTCCGCGATGCCGCCCGTGGGAAAATCGGGCTGGAGCGAGAAGGATTTACCCTGCAGGCAGGCTATCTCGGCCTTGACCACTTCGACCGGGTTGTACGGCAGGATCTTCGTACTCATGCCCACCGCGATACCTTCGGCGCCCATCAGGAGAACGACCGGAAGCTTGGCGGGAAATACATCGGGCTCGCGGTTGCGGCCGTCATATGAGTCGACATATTCCGTGATCTTGGGATTGTAGAATATTTCCTTGGCCAGAGGCGAAGCGCGGCACTCGATGTAGCGCGCCGCGGAGGCTTCGTCGCCGGTGAAAATGTTGCCAAAATTCCCTTGCCGGTCGATGAAGAGGTCCTTGTTGGCGAGGACTACGAGGGCGGAACCGATCGATTGGTCGCCGTGGGGGTGATACTTCATGCAATGGCCGACGACATTGGCCACTTTGTGGTATTTCCCGTCGTCCATTTCGAACAGCGAATGCAGGATACGCCTCTGGACCGGTTTCAGGCCGTCGCCTGCGTCGGGTATGGCTCTGTCCTTGATGACATAGGACGCGTAATGGATGAAGTTGTCCTCGAACAGTTTCCTTACATATGCCATTGCGTTTTTCCGTTTCCCCTATTGCCGTCCGGTTTTCCGTCCGGCTCTCCGTCCGGCCCGCTCAGAGTTCCGACACGAGGTTGTTCATGATGTACTCGCGGCGCTCGGGCGTGTTCTTGCCCATGTAGAATTCGAGAAGTTCGGGGACTTTTCCGATCGTCTGGACGTCGACCCGCACGAGGCGGATGTCGTCGCCGATGAACTGGCCGAACTCGTTGGGGCTGATTTCGCCCAAGCCCTTGAACCGGGTGATCTCGACGCTCTTGCCCAGAACTTTCGACGCTTCGTCGCGTTCGCGGGCGCTGTAGCAGTATTTGGTGGCATTCTTGGTACGGGCGCGAAACAGGGGCGTTTCGAGGATGAACACCCTGCCCTGCGTAACCAGTTCCTCGAAAAAGGTCAGGAAAAAAGTAAGGAGGAGGTTGCGTATGTGGAATCCGTCGTAGTCGGCATCCGTGGCGAGCACGATACGGGCGTAGCGCAGGCTCTCTATGTCGTTTTCGATGCCGAGAGCCATCATCATGTTGTAGAGTTCTTCGTTCTTGTAGATCGCCGTGCGGCGCTTGCCATGCATGTTTTCCGGCTTGCCCCGCATGGAGAACACGGCTTGCGTATAGACATCGCGCGAACTGACGATGGATCCGGCAGCCGACTGTCCTTCGGTGAGGAAGATAGTGGAAAGATCGCCCTTATCCCCATCGCCCAGGTGGTATTTGCAGTCCTTGAGGTTGGGGATCTTGAGCTCGATTTTGCGGGCGGCTTCCTTGGCTTCTTTCTTGACGATGTTGAGTTCGGTACGGAGCTTTTCGCTCGAAAGGATCTTTTCCTGAAGCTTTTTGGCCGCCTGCGGATTGCGCCTGAGGAAATCGTCGACGCCACGCTTCACTTCCTGCAGTATCCACGGGCGGATTTCCGCGTTGCCCAGTTTGTTCTTGGTCTGGCTTTCGAAAAGGGGACTTTTCAGTTTGACCGAGACCGCTGCGGCGACGCCCTCGCGCACATCCTCGCCCCGCCAGGAAGTCTGGAAAAACTCGTTCACCGCTTTCAGGAAGCCTTCCCTGAACGCCGACAGATGCGTGCCCCCGTCGGAAGTGAATTGGCCGTTCACGAAGGAAAAGTGCTCCTCGCCGTAGTTGGCGGTGTGCGTGAAGGCGAACTCGATCCGGTCGCCCTTCCACCAGCCCAGGTCGTAGAGAGCCGAATCGCCCACCTCGGAACCCAGGAGATCGTAGAGCCCCTTCGATGCGGAAAATTCCTGCCCGTTCAGGACAAGAGTAAGTCCCGAATTGAGGCAGGCATAGTTCCACATGCGTTTTTCGAGGAATTCCATGTTGTAGGAAAAATCCCCGAAAATGTCCGGATCGGGTGAAAACTCGACGTAGAGTCCGTCTTTTTCGCGTCCGGCGGAATCTTCGCGCTTCGACAGGAGCACTCCGCGCTCGAACTTCGCCTCGAACAACCTGCCCTCGCGATAGGACACGACGCGAAAACTGCTCGAGAGGGCGTTGACGGCCTTGGTTCCCACGCCATTCAGGCCTACGGAGAACTGGAACACGTCGTCGTTGTACTTGGCGCCAGTGTTGATGGTCGAAACGCAGTCGATAACCTTGCCGAGGGGGATGCCGCGCCCATAGTCGCGTATCTTCACCGTGGCTCCCTCGACTTTCACGACGATGCGGCTGCCCGCACCCATGATGAACTCGTCGACGGAATTGTCGATCACTTCCTTGGCCAATATGTAAATGCCGTCATCGGGATTCGATCCGTCGCCCAGGCGGCCGATGTACATGCCAGTGCGCAGGCGGATGTGCTCGAGCGATGAGAGAGTCTTTACTTTGGATTCGTCGTATACGGATGCCTTGACGTTGCGGGTGTCTGCCACGGCCCGTATTCTAGCACGCAAAAGCCGGCAGGGTACAGTCGACGTTGCATTCGCTTTGACATTGAGATATGGTTTCGTCATCGAAAAGGGGGACACCTTGGGAGCCGAAGGCAAGCACCTTACCCTGCGGGGATTTCTGATTGGGTTGGTCGGGTCGGTGGTCATCACTATGAGTTCGATGTATGTCGCACTCAGGATGGGCGCACTGCCCTGGCCGACCATTTTCGTGGCGATTCTTTCGATGGTGATCCTGAAAGCCATGGGTGGAACCAACACGGGCGAAATCACGGTGACCCACACCGCCATGTCCACGGGCGGCCTCGTCGCCGGGGGCGTCGCCTTCACCATTCCTGCCATATGGATGCTCGATCCGGGGGCTACTCCCGATCTTCCCGCGCTTTTCGCCGTAACGCTGTCGGGCACGATCCTGGGCCTCATATTTACCGTTCTGATCCGGCATCACTTCATCGAAGAGGAAAAACTTCCCTTCCCCATGGGGCAGGCGGCCGCGCAGACCGTCGAGGCGGGCATGGAAGGCGGACAGAAGGCCCGCAAGATTTTTATACCCACGGGAATCGCGGTCGTGTTCACTGCCCTGCGCGACCAGTGGGGCATCATACCCGCGGCGCTTTCAAGCGCGGGCCTCGCCGCCAGGAACATTTTCTTCGGCGTGTGGATGTCGCCCATGGCGGTCGGCATCGGTTACATAATCGGCCCTCTGTATATGGGAACATGGCTGGCGGGCGGCATCCTTTCGTATTTCATGCTGATTCCGCTCGGCATTTCCTGGGGCTGGTTCGCTTCGGTCGAAGTGGCCGAAGCCTTCAAAAACAG
Source organism: Rectinema sp. (assembly GCA_039679665.1). Lineage (GTDB taxonomy): Bacteria > Spirochaetota > Spirochaetia > Treponematales > Rectinemataceae > JBDKUJ01. The sequence goes on from JBDKUJ010000150.1 coordinate 6,859, forward strand.
CGCTGGCATCGGCCTCATCATCGGCGCGGGGCTCGGAATTCTCGCCAAGAACATCCTGCCCAAGGCAAAGGACATTTTCGGCTCGGTATTCTCCGGCAAGACCGGCGACATCAAGGTCAGGCTCCCCTGGCTCGGTCTCATCGTGGCCATCATCGTGGCCGCGCTGGTCGGCATCGCCGGCATTCCCTTGATCCCGTCGCTTCTGCTCATCGTCGGCGTATGGCTCGTCACGTCCATGGCCGCAGCCATCACCGGGCAGACGGGAATAGATCCGATGGAAGTGTTCGGAATCATCGTCCTGCTTTTCATAAAAATATTCGCGGATCCGGGTCCCGTCGCGAGCGTGTACATCGCCGCTGTCGCCGCGATAGCGGCCGCGATAGCGGGCGACGCGCTCCAGGACTTCAAGGCCGGATCCATTCTGCACACGGACCCGAAAGCCCAGTTCATCGGCGAAGCGATGGGCGGCATCGTGGGCGCCTTCGTATCGGTGGGAGCTTTCTTCATCATGAAGGAAGCCTACGGTGCGATGGGCCCGGGTACCGGGCTCCTGGCGCCCCAGGCGTATGGCGTTTCCCTGATGGTTTCGGGTCTGCCCAATGCGGGGGCTTTCTATGGCGGACTGGCGGTCGGTTTCATCCTTCATATGATCGGCATTCCCGCCATGACGCTCGGTATCGGCATGTACCTTCCCATGGTCATCACGAGCGCGGCTGCCCTGGGTGGTATCGGAAAACTCCTGGTGAAAAAATTCGCCCCGAAACGGGACGAGGATTTCCAGCTGGGCGCATCGGGTCTCCTGGGCGGCGAAGGTATTACCGGCATGGCGATCGCCATAATCCAGGTGCTCACCCGGAGCTGACGCGAAGATTCGCGAAGATTCGCGAGGATACGCAAATCTCGCGAAGATTTGCGAAGATACGCGAGGATACGCAAATCTCGCGAAGATTCGCGAAATAGAGAAAGCCCGCCGTACCGGAATGCCGGACGGCGGGCTTTTTTTCGGAAAAAGTTTTTTCGCACGAAAGAGGGCGGGTTTCAAAAATAGGCCCGCTTTTGAAGAAGCCTCAAGCTACAGGCGGATCAGAGCGCCACTTTCACCACAATCTTGCGAACGTTTGATGCGCGGCCCATTTCGCAGCAGGGTTTATGGGCGTCCGCAGGGAAGAATACGGCGAACATGCCCGCCTGCAAATTCAGCTCCGTAGCGGCGGGAGCATCGGGATGGAAGCCGATATCCCTGTCGGCGAAAGCGTCCTCGACGAGTTCAAGACCGTCGCGGGGAGCCCAGACGATGATTTCCTCACCCGACACGACAAACTGGATATCGGCATAGCGCCGGTGTGTCTCCATGCGCCTGGATTCGGCGGGATACGTCGTATATTCCTGTACGAGCGCGTAGACCGAATCGCCGTCGATTTCATGCTTCCCTTTGGTCAGAGATGCCAGATCGGCGGATCGGAGAAAGGCGAATGCGGTGG
>JBDKUJ010000151.1:0-1995 GCA_039679665.1 Rectinema sp.
GACACGAGGCTTCCCGTGAGGTACCCCACGAGAAGTCCCACGATGAGAAGCGTCACGCCGTGTTCGAACTTGCGCGACAGAAGCAGTATCGCGGCGAGCACGATGCCCGCCCCCAGGCTGGCGGCTATGGCCAAAGCGGCATAGCCGAAACCGCCCAGGCCTTCGAGCAGAGCCGATCCGGCTCCGCCCGAGGCGAGGATCACGAGCGCGACGCCGACCGAGGCGCCCGAGCCGATCCCGAGAGTGTCGGGACCGGCCAGAGGATTGCGGAATACCGTCTGCAGAATAAGGCCGGACACGGCGAGCGCCGCCCCCGCGAGGGCTGCCGTGACGGCCTTGGGCAGACGGAACATTCCCATAATGAGATTGAAGCTGTCGTCGGACGCTCTCCCCACGACGGCGCGCAACGCCTCGCCGAGCGGTATCGTCACCGATCCCAGCACCAGATCGAGGACAAACAGGGCGACCGCAAGCGCGGCGAGCGCGGGTATGAGAACGCGCGGCGATCTTCCGGCGCCCTGTGCGGTCATTCGGTGACCTTCCGGTAGTAGACGAATCTGTGGCCGGGAAATAGTTCGGGATGGAAAATGGCGGCCATGTCGGCCAGCACCAGATCTGGGCGCATCACCGCGGATTCGAAATAGTCGGAACCGCCTCCGGGGCTCAATCTGGCGTTGTTGTTCCAGATCTGGCCGGATTTGACGGCCGCCAGGGCGGCGAAGCGGGGATCCATGGCCACGACGTCGGAAATTCTGGCCGCCTGAAGGCTCGGGTTGAGCCAATATTTCGCGTTCGCGGCTTTGGAGAATACGGCTTCAACCGAAAGGTTGAGCCCGCCCGTCGAAGTGTCCGATGCCCAGAGATACGAGGCGCCGGCGTCGGCCAGAAGGCGCGCCATGAAACTGCCGCCGCCCGACACGCTCCATACGCCCTGGAAGGGCCCGTTCACCAGGACCGAAGGCCTGTCGCGCGCCGTCGCGGCCAGGGCTTTGATCTTCCCGTAGTCGGCGGCGAGCCTGTCGAACGATGCGCGGGCTTCGGCTTCCTTGTCGTAGAAAGCCGCGATGAACACCGCCCACTCGGCCCGCGCCAGGGGATCGGCCTCATTCCATTCGGCCATTATAACGACGGGAAGGCCGGCCGCTTCCATCTTGGGATGGGTATCCCATTCGTTGCCCATGCCGTAGGAAAGGACGAGGTCCGGCTTGAGGGCGATCATCCGCTCGATGTCGGGCTCCCAGTTCTTGGTGGTCTCGACCGTCTTGCCCGAGCCGATCCGTTCGCGGACGGCGGGACTGTAGACGAAGGCGGCGCTGTCCACGCCCACGATGCTATCGATACCGCCGATGGCTTCGATCGCAGGCAGATAGGAGGTCGAGAAAGTGACCACCGTCCTGACCGGTGTCTGGATGAACCGGTCGCCCTTGACTCCGGCCGGCCAGCTTGAGCCGCGGGGATACAGCACGTAGCGGTACCCCCTCGTAGCGCCCGGCCAGGGCGTGGGTACGGAGAGGACCTTGTAGCCCTGCCCGTAGTCGATGGAAAAACCCGCAGTGCGGGTCTGTGTGGATAAGATCTGTACAGAGGTGCTCTGTGCGGACACTGCCGGCGCGATCGCCGGCGCAAAAACGAGAATGAACGCGAGGACCGTCAGGAATAGCCTGCGCATGCCCTCCTCCTCCCTCCGAAGAGTTGGATAGCCTTGAATGCTCGGGCAGGTTTCCTGGCTTGACCCGCGACGCTTTTCCCGGAATTCCGGAAAAAGCGCAGGAAGCGTCGTCGCCCTTCCCGGAGCCTGTCGGGCTCCAGTGGACCTCGGTAAAAAGCTTGTTTCCCTAAGGAAATCGAGCCTTTGACCGGGCGCAAGGCCGGATTCGGCCCTGCGGATGGCGCTTTGCGCGCGGGCTCACAGTAGCGGGGGCTGCGACGGATTCGGACCGTCTTCCCTTTTACCCCCACCTGCGACGCAGGGATTCGGGGGCACCTCGAGCCGAA
>JBDKUJ010000152.1:0-3636 GCA_039679665.1 Rectinema sp.
CGTAGGCTGGGACGAACCTGCCGCCCTGGGCGCCCCGGGGATCGAGCGCGGCATGAACCGGCCCGACGCCCTCATCCTTGGCTACCCGGTGATCAGTTCGGGCGAATATGCGCATCGGGAGTCTATCGACAATCTTCTGGGCCCGAACGCTTCCCCCGAGGAGATCCGCGAAGTTTCGCTCGAACTCAACGTGAATCCGAAGATGCCGAACGCCTTTATCTGGCACACCTGGGACGACGCGAGCGTGCCCGTGGAAAACAGTCTTCTTTTCGCACAGGCTATGCGACGCTGCGACGTCCCCTTCGAACTCCACATCTACCCGAAAGGAACGCACGGGCTCTCGCTGGCCACACCCGAAACCGGCGACGGACCGCGTGGCTCGGACCCGCACGTGGCGTCCTGGATGGACCTCTGCGTCGACTGGCTGGGGGACTTGTACCGACAGAACCCGGATCGGCACTGAAACAGGCTCTTTTTACGTTTGCGGCCTGTCTTGAAATAGATGAAAATCCTTGACAGCAGAATTAAATATGCTATCATTTAACAAATATCGGATTGTATGACCAACAATAGTTCGGAACATATGATTATTATCGAAACCAAACAAGGAGCGTGAGCATCAACCATGGAAGCAAAAGACAAAGAATGGCTGACCACGAAGTATCCCAATATAATCTTCGAAAACAATGAAGTCGGAAAGCTGAAGAAACGCATCTTCGATGCGCCTATGGCGGAGATCGACAGAATCCTCGAAGACTACGGCATTCCCGCGGAGTCCGAGCTGGGGAAAGCCGGATGCTATATCCAGAACACCCCGCGCATGGTCGCGATCGAGAAGCGCCGGAAAAACGATATCGTGATGCTCCCCATCGGATGCACGGAAAACCACGGAGATCACGCAAACTCGGGTCTCGACACGTTCATGGTCACACAGATATGCGAAGCGGTCCGCCGCAAGACGGCGAAGGACGGCTGCGAGGTCAATCTCGCGTTTACGCCGATCAATTATGGCGGACATCCGTATCACCACGTCGGCATGCCCGGCACCGTCATAATTCCGCCGGAAGTCGTCCGCGAAATGCTCATCTACACGATGCTCGGCCTGTGGAACGACGGCTACCGCAAAATCCTCATGATCAACAATCACGGCCATCTCTGGACTCTCGTCGACGCGATCCAGGAGTTCATGAAGCGCTTCCAGCTCCCCGCCGTCGTCCAGGTACTGGATTGGCATCGGGCAGTGCGGGAGTTCTTCATTCCCATCGACCGGGAAGACTCGCTCACGACGAATTTCATCCATGCCGACGAAGCCGAGACGGCTGTGGGCCTTCTGATGTTCAACAAAATGATAGACATGAAATATGTCCGGGATGCGGAGGGCGAGCGATTCCTTCCCGAAGGCCATTTTGATCTTTCGGTCGATCCTTTCCGCCGCCCGCATCAGTGGTCGGAAGGAGAGGGACACATCGCGATCGAACGATTCGCGACCCCGGAAGGCGTCGTCGGCAAACCGAGCCGGGCTACGGCGGATAAGGCGAAGCGCCCGATCGCGGCGATCTGCGAATACCTCAACCTTACGATACACGACATCCTGGACGCGTTCCCCGCCGGCAAACTGCCCGAAAAAGTGTCCCTGCGGGACCCGGAGGAACTGGCACCCTTCCTCAAGGAGCCCTGGAGCAAGGGCTGGAAGTCAGTCTACGAGCTTCCGCAGATAGGCCCGTTCCACAAGGGCTGAGATGAAATTCAGCGCCTGCCTTTCCACCGGCCCGGCCAAATTCGAGGCGGTGCCGTTCAAGGGCGATATGGCGAAGACTATCGGCGTCGTCAAGGATCTCGGATTCGACGGTATCGAACTGGCGGTCCGTGATCCGGGCGCGATCGATCAGGACCTGATTATCCGGACTATTTTTGACGCCGGGCTGGAAATTCCCGCGATCGGAACGGGGCAGGCCTGGGGAGAGGACGGGCTGTCGTTCACCGATCCCGACCCTTCCGTCCGCGCTGCCGCCGTCGAACGTGTCCGCGCGCATATCGCGTTCGCGAAAAAGGCCGGCGCGATAGTGATCATCGGTTTGCTGCGCGGGAAGATAAAGCCGAACGTGGACGAGCGCGATGCGCGGCAATGGATGCTCGAAGCCTTTCTGGACATCTGCGGCGAGGCTTCGAAGCATGGCGTCAGGATCGCTTTCGAACCCATCAATCGGTATGAAACATCATTGCTGAACAATGTCGCGGACGGCCTGGCATTCATCGACAAAGTGGGATCGTCCAATCTCGGGATGCTTCTCGACACATTCCACATGAATATCGAGGAACCTTCGATAGAGGAAAGCATCCGTCTCGCCGACGCACGAATTTTCCATGTGCACTATGCCGATTCCAATCGCATGTATCCGGGGGCGGGACATCTGGATTTCCCGTCGATCGTGAGAACTCTGGCGTCGGTCGGATATCATGGATATCTGTCCGGAGAACATCGCCCCGATCCGGAGCCGATTACGGCTTCAAAAAACGGGTTGTCCTACATGCGCCGCATGCTGCGGGAAGCGGCCGGCCGATAAAGCGCTGTAAAGCGCCAATGAAGTGCAAATAAAGCGCCGCGACCCTTTTCAGCGCAATAATTCAAGATGGTGAATCCGGCTTATGGCGATATGCTCCCGCATGGCCGCTTCCGCGACGGCGCAGTCGCCGTCCAGAATCGCATCGCAGATCGTCTTGTGGAGACGGATCGCCTCGGAGGCCCAGGCTTTGTCATAATGCGTGGTGCGGGTAATCCTGTTGATCTGTTCGGCGATCGGCGAAAGCATGCTGATAAGGGTCGCGCTTCCGCATTCGTCGATAATCTTCTCATGGAATTCGATGTCGTACTTGATCGCCTCTTCGTACTTCTGGTGCTTCATCAGATCGAGAAACCTGGCGCAGAGTTTTTTGAGTTCGGCCTTTTCCCTTGTCGTTATTCTTTTCGCATAGAGCCTGCAGGCCAGGCCTTCGAGCACTTCCCTGATGTTATACGTCTCGAGGATAAGGCCCGGCGTTATTTTGGTCACAAAAGCGCCATACGACGGCGTTATTTCGACAAAATTCTCGATCGCCAGCCTTTTCAGCGCATCCCGTATGGGCGTGCGGCTGACGCCATAGTGGGCGCAGAGCTGACGCTCGAACAGCGGCTCGCCCGGCTTCAGCTTTTCATTGACTATGTCTTCGCGAAGCCGATTGTAGACTATTTCTGATTTCAGCACTTTCGAGGGAATAGTATCATCGGCGTCACTGGTCATACACACTGCCTTTTCTTGAAAAAGATCCCTTCCTGATGAGAATAAAAAATAATATGCTTTTTGTATACCAGGCGGTATCAATTGTCAACGTCCGCCTCCCGCCGCCCCGGCTTCCGGCTTGCGCATCTATTTCGCCTGCGGATGGATGATCACCTTCAGGGCGCCGTCGCGCCTGTTTACGAAGCAGCCCAACCCTTCGGCGAAATCGTCTATCGGGAACGAATGCGTAATCAGGTCGCTTATTTTGAGAGCGCCCCTGGATACCATATTCAGCAGCTTTTCGCTGACATTCGGATTTGCCCTCGAACCATAGATGGTTATCTGGTTCAGGATCAGGGCTCTGTCGTCGATCTCCGAA
>JBDKUJ010000153.1:0-5164 GCA_039679665.1 Rectinema sp.
ATGTTAGGAGCCGGCGCCTCCACCTGCAACGCACGACACGGACCGCACGGGTCGAAGCCGGTGCACCCCCGTTTCGTGACAGAAACAAATATAGTCGCGCAGGACCTTCGGGTCAATCGAGCGGCGATCGCCCGCTACAGGAGGGCGATCGCCGCGGTTTTCAGTTCGCGCCGACCCTGTCGATTACTCTGTCTATTACTCCGCCGCCCAGCACGAGTCCGTCGGCCGAATACAGAACGGCCGACTGGCCTGGAGCCACCGCTCGCTGGGGTGTCTCAAAAACGATTTTCGCTCCCCCGGTCGGCAAAATTTCGGCGCCGCAGGGGACGGGGCGATGGTTTTGTCTGATTTTTATTACACCCTCAAGTCGAGAGGATGCCATGGCGGGATTCTGGAAGCGAAAATCGTCCGATTCCAGCCCCTCGGCAAAGAGGCCTTCGCCGGGACCGACCACCACACGGTTCTTTTCCGCATCCAGGCGCAGCACATACAGGGCATGCGAGTCGATGCTCAAGCCGATGCCCTTGCGCTGGCCGATCGTGTAGTAGGGCAGGCCCCGATGGCGCCCCAGGACTTTGCCCTCCGTGTCGACTATGTCTCCCGGCTCGGGAGTTTTGTCGGCGAAAAGCGGGCTGTAATCGCCGCCTGCGACAAAATCCTGGCTTTCGGGCTTGTCGGCCACCTCGAGCCCGATCGCTTTGGCACGTCTGCGGACTTCCGCTTTCGACATGTCGCCCAGCGGGAAGAGAACCTGCGACAGTCGTTCCGAATCCAGTCCGTACAGAAAGTAGGTCTGGTCTTTGGATACGTCGGAAGCGGTGCGGAGAAAATTGACGCCGTCCACTACAGCTTTGCGGGCGTAGTGGCCTGTGGCGAAAAAGTCGAAATTGAAGCCGGCCGCGCGTGCCCTGTCGGCCAGGAAACCGAATTTCATCTCCCGGTTGCAGACGACACAGGGGTTGGGCGTCCGTCCCCGCCTGTATTCTGACCGGAAATATTCGAGCACGCAGGTTTCGTATTCCTCCGAGAGGTCGACGACCTTGTAGTCCATGCCGAGGGAAGCGCAAAGGCGCTCGCAGGCGGCGATGTCCTCTTCCTCGCCGGGACCGTAACATGCGTGCTTGAGGCCTTCCTGGACACGGTATGCGCCGCGCCAGATCTTCATGGTGAGACCGAATACCCGGTATCCGGCCTCTTTGAGGACGGCGGCGGCGAGGGCTGAGTCCACGCCGCCTGAAAGGCCGACGGCCACGGTGATATCGCTGTTCATCGGGGGGAAGATAGCAACTTTCCGGGAAAAATTCCAGCGGAAGGGGGCGAGACGCATACTTGTCTAACTGACAGGGAAAACGGTAAAAATTAATCGCTTATCATCATTATTCCACTTGGAGTCTTTCCAATGCAGGACGTATTTATCGGATTTACCTCGATCACGTGGCAGATGTGCGTCATGTATGCCGTCGGCGCCGCGCTGATCTGGCTCGCGATCAAGAAAGAATACGAGCCGATGCTTCTTCTCCCCATCGGATTCGGAGCGATTCTCGTCAACTTGCCGCTTTCCGTGGTCTGGGAACATGAGGGGACCGCCGGTTTCCTCAAGATTCTGTACGACGGCGGCATCGCCAACGAGCTCTTTCCGATCCTGATCTTCATCGCCGTAGGCGCGATGATCGATTTCGGACCGCTTTTCAAGAGCCCCTACATGATCTTCTTCGGTGCGGCCGCACAGTTCGGCATCTTCGCCACGATGATCATCGCGACGCTGCTCGGCTTCGACCTCAAGACCGCGGCGAGCATCGGCATCATCGGCGCCGCGGACGGGCCGACGGCGATCTATGTCGCCAACAAATTCGCCAAGGACTTTATCGGACCCATATCGGTGGCGGCATATTCGTACATGTCGATGGTTCCCCTCATCCAGCCGCCCGTCATCAAGGCTCTGACCACCAAGGAAGAGCGCCGTATCCACATGGTCTACCACGAAGCGAACGTTCCCAAGTGGCTCAAGATATGCTTCCCCATCGTCGTCACCATGATCGCCGGTTTCGTGGCGCCCATTTCGGTGCCGCTCATCGGTTCCCTGATGTTCGGCAACCTGATCCGGGAATCCGGCGTTCTCGAACGCCTGTCCAAGACCGCCCAGAACGAGCTGGCGTACCTTGTCACACTCCTTCTCGGCATTACGATCGGATCGAGCATGAGGGCCGACAAGTTCCTCAACGTACAGACTCTCCTCATCCTTGTCATGGGCCTTGTCGCCTTCGTGTTCGACACGGTGGGCGGCGTGCTTTTCGCCAAGTTCATCAACCTTTTCCTGCCCAAAGACAAGAAGATCAATCCAATGATCGGCGCCTGCGGCATTTCGGCCTTCCCGATGTCCGCCCGGGTCATCCAGAAGATGGCCAACGATGAAGAAAAAGGAAACATAATTCTGATGCAGGCGATCAGCGCGAACGTATCGGGCCAGATCGGTTCCATCATAGCAGGCGGCATGATACTGGCCTTTGTGCCGCTCATCGCCCGCTGAAGACGGAGGGAGAGACAGTATGGATTCAATCATCGAAACCCTGAAATATTCCGGTACGACGGCACAGGCTATCGGCGTGTCGATTTTCGGTCTCATAGGCGTGTTCGCGACTTTGGGCCTCTTTTTCGTGCTCATCCTGGCGGCGAACAAGGTCGGCGGCAAGAAGCGCGGCGACTGAAACCGGCTATAGAGCAAACGGCCGACAAAAATGGCCGCCCGATGGGGCGGCCATTTTCATATCCAGGCGATATCCTGACAACTGTTCCGGCACTTGCCCGGCGCTACCCGGTACGGCTTTCAGACTTCCTTGACCTTGCGGGCAAGTTCCCTTCCTGCTTCGTACAGGGCTTCGAGCGTGTCCTCCGTGGGGGCGCCCGGCCATTCGACCGGCTCGAGGCAGTCCCATTTTAACGGCGCGATTTTGTTCTCGTATTCCTTCCTGGCGCCGCCCACCCAGCCGAAGCTTCCGATGCGCAGGACTTTTCGGCCCCAAACGTGTTTGCGGTCAAATATATCGAGCACATATGCCATGGGCGGGAACATGCGGTATTCGTAGGTCGGCATGGCGATCACGAGGCCTTCGCTCTTGTAGGCGTCGGCGAGAACCCACGACACGTCCTCGTTGGGGACGCGGTGGATGGAGTAGGGAATCCCTTCCGCCTCGATACCGTCGATGACGGCCTTGAGGCCTTTTTCGGTGTTGCCGTACATCGAACCCCAGACTATGGAGACTTCCTTCTCGCGCGGGCCTTCGAGGTAGTCGGCATATCCGGCATAACGGTCGATGATGATCTGCGGGTCTTTGCGCCATATAAGACCGTGGCTGGGCGCCACGACTTTCAAATCGAGCGGCGAAACTTTCTCGATCGCGCGTTTTACGAAGAGGCCGAAGCTCGACACTATGTTCGAGTAGTAGCGGAGCGATTCGCTTTCGAAGAATACGTGCTCTTCGGCCGAATACTCGTCGTCGAACACCCGGTCTCCCAGCGCTCCGAAGCTTCCGAAGGCATCGCAGGAAAAGAGGACGCCGCCGTCGGCCGCCCAGGTCATCATGGTCTCGGGCCAATGGACATTGGGCGTTTCGATGAAGTCCAGGGACATGCCTTCGCCCAGATCGAGCCTGTCGCCCGTTTTTACCGCGCGCATGTTTTCGTCCCAATGGTAGAAACTGCGCACGAGGTCCAGGCCTTTGGCGGTTGCGATGATCTGCGCGTCCGGATTGATTTCCTTGAACTCGCGCAGCCATCCCGTATGGTCGGGTTCGAGATGGTTGAGGACGAGATAATCGATATCGTCCAGGCCGAGGCCGATCGAAGCGAGCTGGCCGGCCAACTCGCCGGGAGCGCCGACCCAGTCGCGCACGAGATCGATCAGGGCGATTTTCTCGCCGCGCACCAGGTAGGAATTGAGTGATACACCATAGGGAATAGGCCAGATTCCTTCAAAAAGATCGTCGCTGCGGATGTCGGCATGCAGGGCAAAGATCCTGTCGGTGATCGGGTGGAGCTTCATGGATGCTTCCTTTTGACGAGGAGGTGGAGGCCGTGGCGACCATGAACGCACGCTTCGACGATGGTGAAGCGTGCGTCCGGGCCGCCCGCCAAACCGGAATATAGCACGGTTTGACGCTAGAAGGAACCGGAACCGATCGAAGCGGAGAGCGACAGCGTCATGGCCGGCCCGTCGTTCAGGATGACGTACTCCGAATCGCCCGATCCGAAAGCGAAGGTCGGGCCGGCGGAAAGGCTGATCCTGTCGACTGGTTTCCATGTCAGCGTCGGTTTTACGAAGCCTGAGCCGTCGGACAGGTTGGCGATCACGAACACCGAGGCGGAAAGATCCTCCACGAAAAGCTCGTTCCTGGAGAGACTGAACGCCGCATAGTGGCGGCCTGAGCCGTAGATGATGCCCTTGAGGGCGGCATCGAAGCCCGCTGCCGCAGCGGGGGAGGGTGCGAGCAGAGCCTGCACCACCCTGGCCTCCGCTATCCTCGCTTCCCTGTCCGCGTCGGCATAACCTTCGCCATTGTAGTAATACTGACCTACTGCAGTCAGGTTCAGGTCGGAATCGGTCCACATGAAGCCTGCGGTGCCCGAAACGAAATAGTCGTTGCGGTTGGCGGCTGTAGTGGTGTAGTTCACCACAGGCGGCGGACCGGCGGTTATCGAGGTCACAAAACTCTTCGTGCTTCCCCGCGACGCAGCCAGCTCGCCGAACAGAGAAACCTGGCCGATGGAGCCGGAGAGGGTTGCCATCGCTTTTTCCGCGGTGTCGTAGCGGTACCAGGCACCGAGGCCGATTTCGAATGAGCCGACGAGGAACTCGGCCTTGGCCGCCAGCGCCGTCGTCGCGAAATCCGGATCGACTTCGTCAATAATTGTATACATGTAGAAGTTTGTCTGTGTACCAAGCACGGGCACATGGACGCGGAAACTCACTGGCCCTTCGCGCTGCGAGTCGGGAGAAAGCACCGATATGGACTCGACGTTGATGACGTCGGCGGGGCTCCAGAAATAGCCTACACCCCATTTTACGGTGCTTTTCCCGAAGCGGAAGAAAACTTTGTCGCCCGCGGAAAAATCGGTGAAAAGCTCGAATATTTTGATATTGGGCACGGCGATGTTGTCGGTCGTCGTA
>JBDKUJ010000154.1:0-5906 GCA_039679665.1 Rectinema sp.
GACTTGAGGAATCGCCCGCGTCCTGTGCAAACGCGGCTGCGGCCAGGAAAAGGATCAGGAACAATGCGCACCAACGTTTCGTCAAGGGAAACCTCCTTACCCCGAGCGTCGCGGCGGTTTCGACGCATCGTTAGTTCGACGCCCTGAATCCCGCCGGGCGCGGATTGTCGATCCTTTCGTTCCAGTATACTTCCCTATCGGTTGAAATGCACGCATTTTTCAACGTCGATACCGCTATGGACGAAACAACAGGCCTTGTATAGGCTTGAATGTGTATCCTTGTGTGTACCATGGAAGCTGAGGAGCGGAATATGGATTTTTTTACGCGTCTTGAGTCGGCCGTACGTGAAAAAGGCAGCAATCTATGCATAGGGCTCGATCCGCGTCCGGCCGCCGCAGGCGGCGCGGCGCTTTCACTTGCCGACGCCGCACGGGAAGCTTTCGAGGAAAACCGGCGGCTGATAGAAGCGACGCTTCCTTACGCGGCATGTTACAAGCCCAATATCGCTTTTTATGAAGCGCTCGGGGCGCCCGGCATGGAAGCGCTGCGGAAGACCCTCGGCCTGATTCCCGCGGACACTCCCGTGATACTGGACGCCAAGCGCGGCGACATCGATTCGACCGCGAACGCCTATGCCGAAGCGCTTTTTGGCGGATTCGGCGCCGGAGCCGTTACGTTGAGCCCCTATATGGGCCGCGATTCCGTGGATCCCTTCCTGGCATGGGAAGACAGGGGCGTATTCCTGCTCTGTCGGACAAGCAATCCGGGCGCGGGAGTTTTTCAGGACCTCGAGGTGGACGGCGAAGCCCTGTATCTGAGGGTCGCCAGAGAGTGCAGCGCCTGGTCTTCAAGGGTCGGGCTCGTCGTGGCCGGTAACGATCCCGAAGCCTTGGCTGCCGTGCGCGCCGCCGCGCCCGATGCCTGGTTCCTTTCTCCCGGCATTGGTGCGCAGGGAGGAAAGGCGGACGAAGCTTTCCGGGCGGGCGCCCGCGCCGACGGCTCCGGCATCCTCGTAGTGGCGGCCAGGTCCGTCTCGGGCGCCGCCGATCCCGGCGCGGCGGCGCGGAACCTGCGCGATGCAATGCGCAAGGCTTCTGCCGCCGCGATGGAAGCCCGCACTGGCCGCGGCGCCGATACGTTGAAAGACCGGTTCATGAAAGCCCTTCTTTCCACAGGCTGTTTCAGACTCGGCAATTTTGTGCTGAAAAGCGGCCTGCACAGCCCCTTCTATATCGATCTGCGGAAGCTGATTTCAGATCCGGAAGCGATGCGCACGGCCGCCGAGGCGTATGCCCGGCTTGCCCGGCCGATCGGGTTCGATCGCCTCGCCGGCATTCCCGCCGCGGGCCTTCCCTTGGCCACCGTCGCCGGAATGCGGCTGAACGTTCCGATGCTATGGCCGCGCATGCCCGCCAAGGAGCACGGGACCGGAAACCGTATCGAAGGGGCCTATTCCGCGGGAGAAAAGGTCCTTCTGCTCGACGATCTCATAACGACCGGAGCGAGCAAGCGCGAAGCGATCGATATTCTGCGCGGAGAGGGATTGGTGGTGGAGGATCTGATCGTGCTCGTGGAGCGCGGCAGGCGCGGGAAGGCGGACATGGAAGGAGCCGGCGTCAGACTGCATGCATTCATCCATGTCAGAGAGCTTTTTGCCGTCTGCGAATCCCTCGGAATGATCGATTCTGCCGGACGCAGGGATCTGGAAGCGTTCGTCGACGCCGAGTGAATCCGGTTCTTCAGCCGGTACGATCTTCACTCGGCGAAATCTTTATTCGAGAAGATCGGCCAGGGTTCGCGAAGACGCAAAGTCCCTGATGACGGATTCCATTCCGGACCAGAAACCGCAGGCCTTGCATTCGGCCCGCTCGACATTTTCTTTTTTGCCGGCATTGCGCAGGCAGTCGCTTTTTGACTGCCTTTCCGTGCCCTTGCTGCAGGAGCCTATGGAGAGTCCTTCGCCGGAAGCGGCGAGTACGTCGCTGACGAGTATGCTTTCCACAGGTTTTTCCAGATAGAAACCGCCGCCGGGTCCGCGAACGGCGCCGATTATTCCGGCTTTTCGCAGCTTGTGGAAAATCTGCTGCAGAAATTCGGAAGAAATATCTTCTTTCTCCGCGATTTTCTTTATGGCGACGGGACTTTCCGGAGAAGAGGTGGAGGCGAGGGTGATCATTGCGCGAAGCGCATAAAGTCCCTTCATCGTTGTTCGCACGGCATAGCTCCCTGCAGCGTGGGATAGATCGTCAAAATATACTCGTGTAAATATAATCGAACCGCAGGGAATATGACAAGAAAAGAATGTTTTTTGGACGGAAAATATGTCAGATCGGGGGAGAGGTTCCGATAAGCCAGGTCCTGTGAACGCGGCGGTCGCGAAAATCGGGCGGAATCGTCGATTCGGTTATTTCTTTGGCGGGAGACGCGATTTCCTCGGGCTTCCATTTCAGGCGCCGCGAATTGGACGAAAACAATACGACGCCTTCCGCGGCAAGCACCGATTCGCACGCTTTTATGAGCCGGGGCCAATCGCGGTTTACGTCGAAGTCGGCGCTGGCCATGCTCGAATTGGAAAATGTCGGCGGATCAGCAATGATGAGGTCCCATTTCCGGCCAAGGTGCCGCGCTTCGGAGAGAAAAGCCGTGACATCGGATCTGACGAACTCGTATGCGGCGGGATCGAAACCGTTCTGCCTGAAATTGCGTTCCGCCCATGCCAGATATGTATTGGACAGATCGACTGAAGTCACTCTGGGGGCTCCCCCCGATGCCGCGTACACGGAGAAGGAGCCGGTGTAGCAGAAAAGGTTGAGTACGCGCTTCCCCGCGGACCAGGATTTGACCAGAGATCGCGCCGGCCGATGATCGAGGAAAAGGCCGGTGTCCAGGTAGTCCGAAAGGTTGACCAGGAACTTCAGGCCCGATTCGAGTACGACCATTTCCGCGCCTTCCGCGCCGGTCCTGCCGTATTGGTCCAAGCCCTTCATCTTTCTGCGCGTTTTCAGGAATATGCGCGAAGGGTCGATGCCGAGCCGTTCCGACGCGGCGTCCGCCATGGCGCCGAGCCAGCGCACTTCCTCGGAGGGATCCTTGTCGTAGGGCCTTTCGTACAGTGAGATATGGAGGGCGGCCTCGTCCCCATCGCCATACCGATCTACGGCGAGAGGTACTTCCGGTATATCGCGGTCGTAGAGGCGCAGGGCATGTATATCTTCGCGCCGCGCCCAGCGCCGCAAGGATTTTTCATTCTTGGCGAGGCGGTTCGAGAAAAATTCGATCTGATGGGCGAGACGGACCGATTCGTCGGAACGATGCGGGCGCTCCTGTCCCGGATCAGGCTTCAGATACTCCGATCCTTCCGGTTCTGTCTCATTACGGAAAGCATCGCATACCCGGAAGAGAGATCTTCTCTCTGCACGAGCACCTCGTCGGGAACCTTGAGCTTGATATTGGTGAAGTTCCAGATCGAGTCGATCCCGGCGCCGACGAGAACGTCGCAGGTAGCCTGGGCGAAAGGTGAGGGTACGGTGAGCAGCGCGATTTCCGCATGAAGGGAAGCCACCATGTCACCGACTTTCCCGATCGGGAAAACCTCGACGCCATGAATACGCTGTCCGACCTTGGACGGGTCCGCATCGAAGGCGGCCACAATGTCGAGTCCGTGGCGCTTGAATTCCTGGTAGCCCATGAGGGCCGATCCGAGGTTGCCCGATCCGACGAGGATGGCTTTGTGGTTCTGGTCCCAGCCTAGATAGCGTTCGATGGCGGCGATGAGTTCCACGACCGGATAGCCTTTTTTGGGCTTTCCGATAATACCGGTAATGGCCAGATCCTTGCGTACCTGGATCGGCTCGAGGTTGAGTTCCTGCGCGATTACAGTGCCGGAAATGAAGGGATCGCCGTTCCTCTGCGACTGTCGGATAATGTGCAAATATGAGGGAAGCCTGCGAACCGAGGGGGCGAAGGAGACTTTGGGCTTGTTTGCCATGATTACTCCATAGCAATTCGAATATACTGGAGTCGGGAAAAAGTCAATAAAAAAAGGACTCCGGGGAAAAAGGAGGTAAACCCCGGAGTCCGTGCACAGCCAGAACGGACCGCAATACCGTTCCCGGCGGAACGAACGGTCCATCCATGGAATAAAAATACAGACTGTCGGAATAATATGCAATAGTCCCGATTTTGTCCGAGCGGGGAATGGCCTAATCCCACCAAACCCTCGCGCTGAAATCGGGTTTGATGACCGATCCGGCATGTCTGATCGAGCAGGCGGTCCTTGTTTGGGCGAAAAGGGGGCCGAGTTTCGCGGCAAACAGGGACAGTGTTCTTCCGCCCGCAACATCCTCGTCGTACAGGAGCGCTCTCCTTTCCCTGAAAGGATAGAGCCATGATTCGTCAGAGATGGCCACTATAGGTTCTTCGTCGTTGCGTTTGAACATCGACAGGCGGATGAAGTAAAGGGGTTTTGCCGTCAGTTCGGCCAGAAGGAGCCCGGCGGCGATCGAACCGTGCGCCGCTGCCACGATGATGTCCGGTTCCCATTCGGCGCGCAATCTGTCCGCAAGGCGTTCGAGCAGGGCAGGATTCGAGCCCCGCCATGTGTACGTATCGCGTATGCCGGTGAAAACGAAACCCTTGACCGCCCGGGGCAGCGCCGCGAGAAAGTCGTCCACTGCCTCCTGAAAATGCGGATCGAGCCTGAGCGCGGAACGCGCGAGGTCGATCGACCGATGGTAGAGTCTGTTGGCCAGCTCGATTTCCGGCAGTTCGTGGTCGATGTTATAGCGCCTCGCCTCCTTGAGTTCATAATACACCGTGGGATGCAGGGGGAGGCCGTGCTCGACGCAAATTTTGTAATTGAGCATGACGTTGACGATTCCGGGCGCGCGGGTGTACAGGAGAACGGCTTCGGCAATTTCGGCCGCGCCGGCGCGCCCGGCGGTTTCGGCCGCGATGAGCGCCGCGACGCTCCCTGCGATCGAGCGCAAAAGCTCGCCATAGGGGAGGGCGAATTCCATGGATTCCGGCGCTTCGTTCCAGTCGAGCCCGTCAAGGAAGCGAATGATCATCGGAGGCGAGTGTAGTGCCGGATCCGGTGCGGGACAAGCATT
Source organism: Rectinema sp. (assembly GCA_039679665.1). GTDB lineage: Bacteria > Spirochaetota > Spirochaetia > Treponematales > Rectinemataceae > JBDKUJ01. The sequence continues at coordinate 5,113 of JBDKUJ010000154.1, forward strand.
GCGCGACATGGGCTTTCCATACATAATTCAAACCCTATGTTGAGCATCAGCATCGACGGCAAACGGCTGTCGGTTCCCGAAGGTAGCACGATACTGGATGCGGCGCGCGGCGCGGGCATTTCCATTCCGACACTCTGCCATATCGACGGACTCGAAAAATACGGGGGATGCAGACTCTGCATGGTCGAAGTGGAGGGATCCCGCTCTGGCGTACAGGCGGCCTGCACCACTCCCGTTTTCGAGGGCATGGTTGTGCACAGTTCCTCGCCGGAGGTAATCGACCTGCGCAAGTCGGTGCTCTCCATGATCCTGGCCGAGCATCCCGCCGACTGCTTCAACTGCAAAAAAATGGGCGAGTGCAGGCTGCACGAATACTGTGCCGAATATGGCCTGGTCAAAATCGAAACCGGGCTTGAAAAGACGAACTTCCCTCCCGACGTTTCCAATCCCTTTTTCAGTCTGGACCGCAACAAGTGCATCCTTTGCGGCAAGTGCGTGCGCACCTGTGAAAGCCTCCAATGCTCCGATGTACTGTGTTTTGCCGGGCGCGGCAGAAGCGCCCGCATTTCGCCCGCTTTCGATCTTCCGATGGGCAAGTCCGAATGCGTGAGCTGCGGCAACTGTGTCGCCGCCTGTCCTGTCGGGGCGCTTCTGCCGCGCGACAGGGCTTTCCCCGGTGCGCAGTATGTCCGGAAAGTGAAGAGCGTCTGTCCCTATTGCGGTGTCGGTTGCAGGATCGAGCTTCTCCTGAAGGGAAACCGCATCGTAGGCGTGAAGGGTGACCAGGACGGAGT
>JBDKUJ010000155.1:0-4905 GCA_039679665.1 Rectinema sp.
CCGCCACCGGAAAACCTCCCTTCCCGCACCCGCTCCGTTACGAGTACAGCCTGCCGCATAACCTGCCGCACAGCCTACCCTTCCCCCGCAAAGCGATCCAGTACGCCATGGCACCGCAACCGATGAACGGAACATGAAATAGTTCCTGCGCGTCCGCGGCTTCACGGGGAAATCCTTGCTCCTTGCAAGCCGAAATCGCTATGTTATGAGCCAGCGCATTCCTGTGCATACGATCGCGTGCGATTGCTTGCGATATGCACGGCGCGGGGATGCAGGCCAAAAGGAGAAGTGATGGGAATCATCGAAGTCAGGAATGTACGGAAAACCTACCCGCTCGGCAAAGTGGAAGTCCAGGCGGTCAAAGGCGTTTCCTTCGATATAGAAAAGGGCGATTTCATATCGATAGCGGGGCCTTCCGGATCGGGCAAGAGCACGATCCTCAATATGATCGGGCTGATCGATACGCCTACCTCGGGCGAGGTAGTGATAAACGGAAAACCCACTTCCGGTCTCGACGACAGGGAACTCACCCGGTTCCGCCATGAGGTTCTCGGCTTTATCTTTCAGTCCTTCAACCTCATCCCCGTGCTCAATGTGTGGGAAAACATCGAATTTCCGCTTCTTCTGGGCAAAACGAGCGTCTCGAAGGACGAAAAGAAAGACTGGATCGACTGGCTGATCGCCGAGGTCGGACTGACCGAATGGCGCAACCACAAATCCAACGAGCTTTCGGGCGGCCAGCGTCAGCGCGTCGCCATCGCGCGCGCACTCGTCACCAAGCCGCAGATAATCCTCGCCGACGAACCCACCGCCAACCTGGACTCGGGTACCGGCGAACAGATCATCGACCTCATGAAGAAAATCAACCGCGATCTCCAGACCACCTTCATTTTTTCCACCCACGACGCAAAGATCGTGGATGTCGCCGACCACATAATCCGGCTGCGGGACGGCCTCGTGACCGAAAATTACCGCCGGGGAGAAGATATAGCCGGTACGGCCTCCGGCGCGGCTTTTTCCGCCGAACAGGTCGGGGACTGATTCGACATGCCAGTAATCATACGCATGGCGTTCAGGAACATCCTGGAACACAAATCGAAGAGTCTCATCGTAGGCATACTGCTCGCGATGGGCGCCCTTATTCTGGTTCTGGGCAATTCCTTCATCAACGCGTCCCAAATGGGCATCAGAACGATGTTCACGGAAAGCTACACGGGCGATGTGTTCATTTCGGGAAAATCGCTCGACGGAGACGTTTCCCTTTTCGGCGTCATGTCCATGGGCGGAAGCGCCTCGACACCGACGATTCCCGAATACGAAAAAACCTATGAGCTCATCAGGAACACCCCGGGAGTCGCAAAGCTGAGTGGCATGGCCACTGGCTTCGGCATTACGGTCAAGGATCCGGACGCAACCATGGGAGACGGCCCGCAAAACATGTCGCAGCAATCGGGCGACGACGCGGAATCCGGCTCCGACGACACCGAAGCGATGGCTGAAACCATGGCTTCCCGTTTTCTTTTCCTTTTCGGCGTGGATGCCAAAGACTACTGGTCTCTGTTCGACACGGTCGAAATCGTGTCGGGCAGCCTGCTGGAACCCGGGCAGAGCGGACTTATCGTCAATGAAAACCAGCTCGCCAACATGTCCAAAGCCCTCAAACGCGACCTTAAGGTCGGCGATATGGTTCTCGTACAGGGGATTTCCAGCGGAGGGATGCGCCTCAGGGAAATGCCCATTCTGGGAACCTATCGGGCCAAGGGCGAAGGCGCCGCGCCGGAACAGCTCGCGTTCGCCGACATCGACTCGGTCCGGATACTCGCCGGCATGACGGTCGGAGCAAGCGAAAATATAGTTCTCGAACCGGAACAGACCGCGATGCTCTCGATCGACGATACCGATTCCCTCTTCGGGGACGAGCTTCTCGCCGCGCCAATATCGCAGGGAAGCGTCTTCGACGAAGCGGCCCTTACCGCGACGCTTGCCGACACCAGTGTACGCGACGTGGCGAACCAGGCGGACCGAGGCGCGTGGCAGTACATCGTCGTGCGCACGGAAAAGCCTTCCGACGCACTCGCTGTGGCAAAAAGCCTGAACGAAACATTCGCGCGGGAAGGTATCGACGCGGTCGCGGGAGACTGGCAGAAAGCGGCCGGTCCCTACGGACAGTCGGTCGACGTGGTACGCATCGTATTCCTGGTCGCCGTAATCATCCTAATCATAGTTGCGATCATCATCATCATGAACACCTTCGTGATTTCCGTCATAGAGCGGACGGGCGAGATCGGCACCATGCGCGCGATGGGAGCGGGCCGGGGCTTCGTCAGGCGCATGTTCGCCGTCGAAACGGGAGTGCTGTCCCTCGTGTTCTCGACGCTGGGAGCTTCGCTCGGCGCGATAATCGCGGCGATTCTGCGAGCTTCACACATCGAGGCGGGCAATCCTTTCTTCGAGATTCTCTTCGGAGGCAAGTACCTGAATCTCGTCGTGACTCCGGGCAACTTCGCGGGCGCGGTGCTCGCGATGGTCGTAGTAGGCTTCCTGGCCCATTTGTATCCGGTGTCCGTCGCGCTGAAAATCCAGCCCGTGCGGGCCATGCAGTCGGAATGAGGAGCGCAGCGATGAATCTTGTAATTCCGCGTATTGCGGCACGTAATCTCACGCGGCAGAAAAAGCGCTCCGTGTTTCTCGGAATCGCCATAGCCTTCAGTATCATGATCGTCACCGTCATCAATGGTTTTTCCGGGGCTTTCATACGCAATGTATCCGAAAATTTCGCCTATCTCATGGCGGGCCATGTGTTCGTGCAGGGCAGCGAAAAGACCGAGTCCGGCAAACAGCTTTCGGTCATACGCGACGATGCGGCGATCAGCGCCGCCCTCGAAGCGTCGGGCATTTCGTCCATGCGCGTCACCAGAACCAGCGAAGCGTCGGCCACCCTCATATTCGAAGGCAAAAGCACGAGACAGACTCTTACGGGCCTGGACATAGCAGGCTCGCCCTTTCTGGGGGAAAGACTGGCCCTGGTTTCCGGCACCTGGCAGGCGACGACAAAGCGCGACGCGCTGATCCTTTCCGAAAAGGTCGCCAAGAAGCTCAATGTCCAGCCGGGCGACCGCCTTCTGGCCGAATTCAAGACTGTCACCGGCCAGAATAACGTAGTCGATTTCACCCTGGCGGCCATCAGCGCCGATACGGGCATCGTCGGCTCGGTTATGGCCTATGCCAACATTTCCTACCTGAACGAAGGTCTAGGGCTCAAGGATGGCGAGTACATGTCCCTGGGCATCATGCTCGACAACCTTAAAGAAGCGCCCGCCGCGGCCGACGCTCTGTACGCGTCCATGCGCGAATCGGGCCTCAACCTCTTCGACCGTGACACGGAGAAGGCCCAAAGCGGCGTCTCCACGCCTTTCCAGGAGATGCTGAAAAGCCAGAAGAGCGAGACCTGGGAGGGAGTGCGTTACAGCGTCCTGACCATAGACGACATCATGGCCCAGGCCAGGCAGATAGTGGTGGCGCTCGATTCGGTCAGCCTCATAATCCTGCTCGTGCTGTTCGCGATCGTGATGGTCGGCATAAGCAATACTTTCCGCATGGTCATGTACGAAAGGATCAGGGAGATCGGAACCATGCGCGCCATGGGGGTTCAGCGCAGCGAAATCCGTTCCCTCTTCCTGTACGAGGCGCTGTTCCTGGCTCTTGCGGGAGCGGTCGCGGGAATCCTGGCCGCGCTCGTCGCCATGGGTATCGCGTCGATTCATGATTTCGGCATGAATTCGCCCGCTTTCCTGATCATGAAAAACGGACATCTGTCCTTCTATCTGCCGCCGCTTCGGGCTATCGGGAATATCCTGATAATTGTCGTACTGACAATAGTCGCGGCTTTCTTCCCCGCGCGCGCGGCCGCCAAGATGCAGCCCGCCGAAGCCTTGAGAACACAGAAATGAGGAGATCAACAATGTTTTCGATCATATCCGGCATAGCCGGCATGCCCGGCATGGCTGGCGCCAAAAGGCGAACCCGGAAACCGTTTGCCGGGGCTTCCGTCGCCATCCTTCCCCTGCTTGTTTCCCTGATTCTGGCCGGAGCGGCAGTGCTGCCGGTCGCAGCCCAGGACAAGAGCGTACCCGCATTGAGCGCTGCCGATGCCGCCAGGGCCACCGCCATTCTGAAAGAGCTGGATTCGCTCGATGACTTTTCGGGCAAGGATTATTCGGCGCTCTACACGATCGTATCCGAAAAGCCCGGCGAAAAGCAGAACGTCAGCCAGGCGCGCGTGTACCGGCGCGATACAAAGGACCAGTTCGTCATCCTCGTGATGCTTCCCGAAGTCAACAAAGGCCAGGGTTACCTCAGAGAGGACAATAATGTCTGGTTCTACGATCCCACGTCCCGGAAGTTTTCGTTTTCTTCGATCAAGGAAAACCTGCAGAACTCCGAGGCCAAGAACGCGGACTTTACGCAGACCAGCCTTCTCGACGATTACACGATCGAAGCCATCGGCGAAGGGACGGTCGGCAAGTACCCCGTCTGGATACTCGACCTGAAAGCAAAGAACAACGAAGTCCCCTACGAGCGGACGCGGCTCTATGTCCGGAAGGACCGGACCATGCTTCTCAAGCAGGAGGACTTTTCCGTTTCGGGACGTCTCATGCGCACCACTTTAATGCCCAAGTACGCCGAATTGGCCGGAAAACTCCTGCCTGCGCAAATCCTCATCGTGGACGAGGTCAACAAGGGTGAAAAAAGCCAGATAACCATGGCCGAACAATCGGTCGCCTCGCTGCCCGACAAGGTTTTCACCAAGGCCTTTCTCGAGCAGGTGAACCGCTGAAGCGCAAGGGGAATTTCATGAAACGCCACGCATTCGCCTTTATTTTCTTCGCGGCGCTTTTCGCCGCG
>JBDKUJ010000156.1:0-4366 GCA_039679665.1 Rectinema sp.
AGCAGACCGCCGTCGCTCCCGATGGCGTGAACGAAGCGTTCGAATCATCCGGATCCAGCCGCTTCATCATGGGCATCCAATTCCATCCCGAAAGTCTCACGCGACGATACCCGCATTTTCTGGGGATTTTCCGCGCATTCGTACATGCCGCCGAAGAATTTGCGGCGCATCGCTGATCAGTGAATGGAAAGGCCTGTCCGAGACGGGCTTCAGGGCACGCAGGCGGACTCGAGCGCTTCGAAAATGCCGGATTCGGCGTCGATGCGACAGCGCACGCCCAACGGAAGGGTAAGTGTCGGCGCGCAATGCCCGACCTGCAAGCCTGCAAGAACGGGTTTGTCGCGCGGAAAAATGTCGTCGAACACCCGCTCGAGACTAAGGGTTCGGCGCCCCTCGGGCGCGACGCAATTCGTCCATGCTCCCAAGACTATTCCTGCGCAGTCGTCGAATTTTCCGGCGAGTCGCAACTGCGTGAGCATTCTGTCTACCCGATACGGAGCTTCGTCGATGTCTTCGAAAAACAGTATTTTTCCTCTCGCGTCAAGCTCCCATGGCGTGCCCATGCATGCCGCGACGAGCGAAAGATTGCCGCCCGCGAGCACGCCTTCGGCCCTGCCGCCGCGCAGGGCCGAGATCTCCGCCCCGTCGGGATTGACGAAAACGCCCAGCGGTTCCGTGGCGCATAACGCACGCAGAAACGAAGCCCTCGAATCGGGATCGAAATCGGGAAGCATGTCCGACGACGGCATCGGAGCGTGGAAGCTCGGGAAACCGCATGTGCGGGCGATGGCAAGATGGAGGCCGGTGATGTCGCTGTAACCGGCAAAAGGCTTGGGATTGCGCGCGACGATGCTCCAGTCGATCCGGTCAAGCATTCGCGGAGTACCGTAGCCGCCTTTCAGGCACACGACGCCGCGCGTTTCGGGATCCGCGAAGGCCGCCTGGAAGTCGGATGCCCGCTGCGCATCGGAGCCAGCGAGATATCCGTATGCCTGCGTGCAACCCGGAGCGACGGCTACATCGAACCCGAGCGAACGCAGGGCGCGGGCGGCCGAAACCGCCCGGTCCGGATCCGCCGCAGCTCCCGAAGGTGCGATGAGCGAGATTCTGTCGCCACGCTTGAGGGCGTGAACTTTAGCTTCCGCATGCATCGGGCCGGCCTTCAGAGTACGAAGAAAAGGAAAACCAGAATGTCGTTCCAGCTTTTGGAGCGATATTCGACTTCATGGCTGCCCTTTTTCTCGGCGCCGGGAAAGAAAGATGCGCGATAGGCCAGATAATGTTCCTTGAAACGGATTTCGACGCCGAAACGATCGGGCAACGTCTGCGCATTTTTTCCGGGAGGCGAGGCCACGGCCGCAGCGACCGAATCGAAGATCATGCGTTGTGCGACTCCCGGATGCACCGATACGGAAGCGTTTCCGATTCCTCTGCTCACGGGAGCGGTTTTGATGCCCCAGCCCATGGATTCGGCGCGCGCGCAGAGGGCTTCGTCGCCCGAGAGGAAAAAGACAGGAACACCAAAGGAAGCCGCGGTATAGGCATTGATGAGGAATTCGCTCGCAGGTTCGCCGTTGACGCGAACCCATACGTTGGCGCCATTCATGGTGTGGGCGAGCGGATTGCCGTCCGTACCCGCGGCGGAATGGTATCCGGTGAAAAGGACCCCATCGAAACTCGGGTCGAGACCGCCCATCATCACCAACGGATCGCGGGTCCAGGAGCGCAGAATGCGGACTTCCTCAGGCAAGGCCGAGGGGTCGATATTCCTGCCCGAACTGTGCGCGTCCTTCACAAGAATCTCGGAAGCGCCGGACAGAAGCGCTCCGCGACAAGCGGCGGCGACTTCTTTCGTCATCTGTGTGCGGAAATACGAACTCTGCGCGTCCCCGAGTTCGGTCTCTTTCCAGTCGGCGATGCCGCAGGTACCTTCGATGTCGGCGCTCAAGTAAATTTTTTTCACGGGTTCCTCCGCGTACGAACTGTATGCGATGCGCATATGGCGCGCGATGCGATCAAGGTTTTGACGCCATCAGGTCGAGCACGATGGAAGCGTGCATCGCGACGCCCAGGGGCAGGCATTCTTCATCGATATCGAATCGCTCGCTATGCAGGGGGGCATCGATGCCTTTTTCGGGGTTGCCGCAACCGAGATGGAAAAAGGCACCCGGTCTTTTCATGAGAAAGTACGAAAAATCTTCGACACCCAGACTGGGCTTGGTGCGGAGCACGATCGAATTTTCGCCGAGTACGGCCTTGGCGACTTCGGCGATGCGATCGACAATGGGATCGTGATTGATGAGTGCAGGATAGCCCGGTTTGATGAGGGTTTCTCCGGAACCACCGAAGGCGGCGCTCACTCCGCCCACTACGGCGCGTATGCGTTCGGCTACCATGGCGCGGACTGCCGGATCCGTGGTGCGGATAGTACCGGTCATGCGCACTTCATCGGCGATTATGTTGTTCCGGATACCGCCCTGGATAGTCCCGAGCGTGATGACCGCTTCCGACAGGGGCGAAACGTTGCGCGATACGATGGAATGCAGACCGTCGACGACCTTCGACGCGATCATGATCGCATCGATACCCCGGTCCGGATAGGCGGCGTGCGCACCTTTCCCGCGCACAGTCACGGCCAGATAATCCGACGATGCGTTGAGCGCTCCGTGCTTGAGTTCCACTTTCCCGACGGGAACATCCGGCATGACATGCAGCCCTATCACATAATCGACATGCGGATTTTCGAGGCAACCGTCGGCGATCATGGGAGCCGCGCCGCCCGATGTCTCTTCGGCCGGCTGGAAAAGAAATTTCACCGAGCCTTCGAGGCGATCGCGCCTTTCGGCGAAAAAGCGCGCGGCGCCCAGGGCCGCGGCCATGTGCGCATCGTGGCCGCATGCATGCATGAAGCCTTCCCGCTTCGATGCGTAAGGCCGGTCCGCCGGCTCCCTCACCGGAAGCGCGTCGATATCGGCTCTGATCGCGACCACGGGACCTTTCCCCGCTCCTTCGACGAGAGCGACGACCGAAGTCCGTTTTCGTTCGTAGGGAACGCCAAGGCCGTCAAGGAAGCCGCATATCGCATCGGAAGTAAGCTTTTCCTCATCCCCCGGTTCGGGAACGGCATGCAGCATCCTTCGTACGCGCGAGAGCCAATCGCGCATTTCCATCGCCGCTTTCATTGGTTCATCGCGTTCGATCATGGCTGTTCTCCCTTCCCGTCATTTCGCGCTTCCGCCCGGCCAGAAGGCAGGGACTCCGGAACGTTTATCGGCGCCGGGTCGAGCAGCCGGTCCCATACCGATTCCGGTTTCCCTTTTCTGAAGTACACGCGCGGTACCCGCCTTCCGATCGAGGCGATAAGTTCATTGCGGTTGCCGCCGCCCCATTCCGTCGCTTCGGCAAATCCTATACCATCAGGACCGCCGCCGAGAAGAACGACTTCATCGCCTTCTTTCGCTTCGGGAATCGTTCCGACGTCAATCATTGTCTGATCCATGCAAATCAACCCGACTACCGGCGCTTTCGCGCCGCGCAACGCGACATGCGCCTTGTTGGAAAAGCGCCGGGGATAGCCGTCCGCATAGCCTACGGGCAGGGTTGCGATGCGCGTCCCGCGCGATGGGGCTTTCCATGAATCGTCGTACGAAACCATTTCGCCGGCTTCGAGACGGCGGATCCGCGATATTTCGGTGACAAAACGACCGGGCGGCGGAAACGGATACGCGTCATACTCCGATCCGACGCGCATCGGACGCACACCGAAAAGGGCGGCGCCGACGCGCACCATGTCGAGCCGGTATTCGGGATACCGCATCATACCGATGCTGTCGCATATGTGCAGGTCCATATCGCGCAGGCCCGCCTTCGCCGCTCCATCCGCGACGCGCGAGAAAGCCTCGAATTGCGCCGCGTCCGATTCCCTGCTTCTCAGCGCCAGGTGCGTAAACAGGCCCTCCACGCGGATGGACGGCAAGTCCGCGATCGCGGCGATGATGCGCACAGGATCGTCGGCGGGCTTGATGCCCAAGCGGTTCATGCCCGTGTCGATCTTGATCTGGACCCGGGCCGTGGTATGGCATTTCTCCGCAGCGCCGGAAAGTGCTTCCGCCTGGGCAAGGTCGAACACCGTGCAGGTTATGCGATTCGAAACCGCCGCGGCGGCGAATTCGGCGGGCGTATGTCCCATAACGATGATTTCGGCGCCGCTGCGGACACGCCGCAATTCGATGGCTTCGGAAAGCGTGGCGACGGCGATCGCATCCGCGCCCGAATCGAGCAGAACGGGCGCCACGGCAGCCGCTCCATGCCCGTATGCGTCCGCTTTGAGCACGACGGCGATTTTCGTCCTCTTCCCGGGCCTGCG
>JBDKUJ010000157.1:0-4295 GCA_039679665.1 Rectinema sp.
CCGGAGGAAGCGTCGAACCCCAACGCGAACGTGGATGCATTCTTCAGACCGGCGTCGGCGAACACGGAATGTACGGCCCGATCCAGAGGGCGATCGCCGAAGCTCCCCAAGGTCATCGAGCGGGACATATCGATGACGACGGCCTGTTCCCTCCGCGCACCGGGGCGGTCGCCGGCGCCGGGCAGATAGGCCACCAGGGCGAATGCGATCCCGATGGCGCAGGCTTCGTCGATGACGAGGTCGAGGCGCGTGTGGATAAAATGCGAAAACCGGGAGCTGCCTTGGCCACCCGCCTGCGCGGTGAAAGGAAAATGGGGAAATTCGATCCGCCTGTTCCTGCGGGAACGCAGAAACAGCAAAAGGAGCACGGGAAGCGAAAGAAGTGCGGCAAGACCGGCGACCTCAGCCATGGAGTTCCTCGAGAAAGCGCCACCAGAGCGGCACGAGCGAATCGCCTTCGGAAAAAGAGTCGAAAGAAATCCGCCGGGGATACGCCGCCTGCGCCTTGCGCAATGAGCCGCCCGGTTCGCACCCGGGGCCCGACGCCAGGAGGATCGCTTCCCTGGAAAGGCGAAGCGTCCTGCCCGATTCCGGATCCAGAAGTTCGATCTCGTCCTGCGCCTCCGGATCGAGGGGAAGCTTTGCGCGCCATGCGAAAAGCCATGTCCGGGAGAAGGGCAGGGCTTCCGCCCTGAAATCCGGATCGTGGAAATCGGACACGATCACTGCCCGCCTGTAGCGAGTCGCGGCTCTCGCCTGCGACACCGCCGCGACCATATCGGTCTTGAGCCTGACACCCTGCGGCTTAAGCCCGGCCGCGGCCAGGTCGAAAAACCGCTCGATGTCGTCGCCGGAGAATCCACCGTGCGGGCGCCGGAGCGATGCATCGATTCCTTCCGAAAAAAGGAAAAGGTCCACCGGCACTTTAAGGATGCTGAGCATCCATACGAGCGACGCCGCAAAACGTTCCGCCTCGAACGGGGAAGTCCGGCGCATCGAAGAAGAAATGTCCACGAGGACGCACAGACCGTCCGCGTCCTCCAGGAAGAATTCCTTGACGAAAAGCTTGCCGGTTCTGGCGAAGAGCTTCGTGTCCACACGCCGGGGGTCGTCACCGGGAGAGTAGTCGCGGATATTCTTCAGGTCGAAAGAGCCGCCCGTCCTGCGATACATGGGATCGCCCGATGAAGACAGCCCTTCCGGCGGTCTGCGCGGAGTCCTGCGAAGGAAAGCCGCAGCCAGCGCGGCGCAGTCCGGGTCGATTCTCGCGTTCATGCGCTCCCCAAATATTCCCGGCGCACTTCGGCGAGGACAGCCTTGAGCGGCGCCTGCGCGCTTTCCGCTTCGGCGCCAAACGCGCAGACGACGCGGTGGTTTGCCGTATCGATGAAAAGCTCCGATACGTCGTCGAAGGACATATGCGCCCGGCCCTGCAGGATGGCGCGTGCTCTCGCGGCGGCGAAAAGGCCTTTCGCGCAGCGGGGCGAAGCGCCGTATCGCAGCGATTTCCTGACTTTTTCGACCGAAGTCGAATCGGGATGCGTCTGCAGTATCAATCTGACGATAAAGTTTTTCACTTCCTCCGGGCAGAGCACCGCTCCGGCGGCCCGCCGGAATGCGCCCATGGCCGAAAGGGCGGCCTCCTTGCCTGGCGCCGCGGGTTTTTCGGTATTGCCGCCCGGGGAATCGCTCCCCGCGCCGGCTTCCAGAATCGCCTTCAATGTCTGGAAATCGGGCATATCGAAGAAAAGGCGCATCAGAAAGCGGTCGGTCTGCGCTTCGGGCAGAGGATAGGTTCCTTCGAGTTCGATGGGGTTCTGGGTCGCGATGACGAAGAAAGGACGCGGAAGTTTCATCGTCGAGCCCAGGAAGCTTACCTGTTTTTCCTCCATGGCTTCGAGAAAAGCGGACTGTGTCTTGGGCGTAGCGCGGTTGATTTCGTCGCCCAATACGACATTCGCGAATACGGGTCCCTCGATGAAACGGTACGGTTCCGCATCGGCTCCGCGGTCCGCGACGAGAATGTTGGAGCCGATAATGTCCAGAGGCATCAAGTCGGGCGTGAACTGGATGCGTCTGAATTCGAGGCCTGAGCATTCGGCCCAGGCCCTCGCCAGCGTCGTCTTGCCGAGTCCGGGCGCGCCTTCGAGCAAAACATTCCCCTCGCAGAGGAAGCAGATCAGGAGCTTCTCCACAAGATCCGCGTATCCGACGATCCTCGTACCCATGAAGGCGCGGTAGCGTTCCGCGAAGGATCTCAGCTCGGCGAGATCCCGTTCGAGTTCTTCCGGTCCGTAGGTGCCGTCGTGATTCTGATCAGTCATCGGTCGATCCTCCATGGACTTTCCTTCCGTCGGACAATGCGTTCCGGGCCGCGCTTCTGAGCCACAGCGCGGAAAGGGCGATGAATGCCGTATCGAGCGGTATCATGGCGGCCAGCATGACTGCCCTGCTTGAGGACGAAGCGATCGCGTTGAGAATGATATGAATCGCCCAGGCCGAGGCTATCATCATGCAGGACGGTAGTTTCGCGCGCCCCCGGCGCCCGGCGAGCCCGGCCAGGCCGAGCGCTTCCAGCATGGCGCAGCCCAGGTGGAGAGGGAGGCTCCAGGCCAGCCGCAGGACGGTCTCCGCATCGGGGAAAGCCAGGGCATAGGCGGCGCTCTCCGCGGCCGCAAACAGGGCGACCGCCTGGAGGCCGCAGCCGAGCGCCTCGAAACGGGTCCATCCGGCTGTCCCGGAAAGGATAAGCATGCCGGATGCGAGAAGCGCGGTCTTCATCGCTTCCTCGAACAGGGATGCGGCTGCGCCGGTCACTCCGAAAAGACGTTCCCCTCCTGTCACGACCGCAAAGAGGACGAATCCGGAAACGATCGCCGGGGCAACGCCCTGCGCCGAACCCGGCGCGACGCGGAATCGCTTCATCGGGCTGCTCCCCTGCGGACCCAGCGTTCCCTGAGAAAAATCGCCCAGGCATCTTCCGCCGCATCGACTGAAGGCAATTCCGCCAAACCCGCATAGACCGCGCGCTGGAGCTCCTGAAGCTCGGCCAGATGCATGGCGCCGGTAGCCTGGACCTTCTCTCCCTCAGCATCCGTGGCGATGCGTTCGAAGACGGCGCGATATTCCGGCAGCGCATCGGGCGCACCCGTGTCGCCGGACTCTTCCCACCCTGCGGAAGCGCCCCTGCGGGCCTTCGCTCCGGGCGTCGTTTCCCGGCCCGCCGCCGCATCGTCGGAGCGGCCATCGTCTCCCGATCCGTCCGTCATCGATTCATCGCCGTTTTTTTTGCCCGAGCCCGACTCCGCCTCTGCCGCCCGCGCGGCCGGCTCGTCCGACTGTCCGGATCCTTCCCCGCCCGAATCCCCGGCGGCATTCATATCGGCCGGCGGTGGTACATTCCTGCCTGTCTGCCCGGCTTGCCCGGTCTGTGCCACCTTTTTTCCCGCGGCTTTCCCGGCTTGTCCCTCTGCGGCTCCGTCGCTTTCGGCATACGTGCTTGCGTTTTCTTCTCCGGAAGGGAAGGAAGGCGATTCCGGTCTCCCGAACTGCGGATCCGGCAGGATTTCCTGTCCGGACAAGGAGTCCCTGTCGAAGAGCGCATCGGCTTCCGCGGCCCTCGACCCGCGCAGGCCGGGCGATGCCGACCAGGATTGGCGTCCGAAGAAAGCGGCCGAAGCCGCTTCCAGAAGGCACAGAGCTGCGAGCAGCGTCAGGAAGGCTTTTCCCAGACCCCGGAAAGGATTTTTCAGGCAGCGGAAAAATACCGGCCGCGAGTCGAACATGGCCGCACGCGCCGCCTTCGATACCATTTCCCTCGCCGCAGGCGCATCCGGGCCTGCGGCCGTCGGGCGCTCCGTCCCGTCCGCTACGGGCATCCCGGCCGGAACGGCTTCGAGATACGCTTCCAGTGCCGAATACGGATCGACCGATCTGAGCCGCTGCAGACAGCGTGAACGGGGCAGGGGCGAGAAGAAGAAAACCGGCCACACGCTCAACCCGAAGAGGGATATAGCCCTTTTCCAGTCTTCGGGAAGGTCGAAGGCGAGGTTGGCTATGCCGACGAGAATCCATACGCCCAGAATGAAAAGGAGCCAGTATGCGCAGAAGCGGAGCGATTCTTCGAGCATTTTCCCCGCATAGAGCGAAACGACATAGCGTCTGACCTGATCACGCTTCGATCCGGAGCCGGAGCCGGGGCCCGCCTTGCGCCCGCCGCCGCGTACGCCGCTCACGATTCCCTCCGCGACAAACGATACTGCTGCAGGCTCGCCGCCGCGGTCAGGGCAAACCCG
>JBDKUJ010000158.1:0-3682 GCA_039679665.1 Rectinema sp.
GTTCCAGAGCTTTACGAGCGGACCTACGCTCGGATCGAAAACACCGTCGGTCCTTTTTGCGTATTCGAGCGCCTTTGCGATGACATCGAAAGTGTCGGGCGAGACGACGACCGGCTTGCCGCCCGCGCCCTTGTTGATGGCATCGATTTCCGTACCGTCCCTGTTGGCGCTCATTTTGTCCTCGATCTGCCTCAGTCGGGCAAAAACTTCATCGAGGGTTTTGTCGTCGCCACCCGTTACCAGGCGGATTGTGCATACCGTTCCGAGGACGAAATCGGTGCGGGTATTTTCGCTTTCTGCGCGCGGGGCGCAGGCGGAAAAGAGAAGCAATGCGGCGGCTAGTAGTGCGGCGGTGCGTTTCATCGCCGCAGAGTATGCCGAAAAAGGACTTGCAGGATCAATTAGTGTCACGGACTTCCTCTACCGGAGATTGCCCAGCTCACGGCCGATTGTCGTACGCGGTCCATGGCCGGGGAACACGACAGTCTCCGGAGGAAACTTCGAGAGGCGCTTCAGGCTTCGTTGCATGGCTTCGGGATCGGAATCGGGCCCATCGGTACGCCCGATTCCATCCCGGAACAGGGTATCGCCCGATACCAGGAATCCGGCTTCCTCTTCAAACAGGCAAATCGATCCGGCGCTGTGGCCTGGCGTATGCATGACCCGGAGCCGAGTTCCAGGGATGAGCATGCCTTCTTCAAGCAGCAAATCCGGTTCAGGCAGGTCGCGCCAGTAATTGCGGAAAAAACCCATCGCGCGTATCGCTTCGAACAGTGCGCGATTGGTCTCCTCGCCCCGAGTCCCAAGGTAGGAAGCATCGGCGGTATGTATGGCCAGATGCACCTGGCGGTTTTTCCATGCTTCCAAAAGCTCGGGCAAAGCGGCGACATGGTCGAGATGGCCATGCGTCAAGACGACAATGGTCGGTTCAATGTGCTTTTCAGCGAGAAAATCGAGGATTCCGGTCGGCTCATCGCCCGGATCGATGAGAACTGCGGTATCACCGGATTCAACAGCATAGACATTTTCGCCCAACGGTCCGATCCGAAGCCGCTCGATACGGGTTTTGGCAGGAACAGGAATAGGGACGTTCATGCTTCCGTGGGCGCTTCTTCTCCGCGTTTCTTGGCCGGCTTCACTTCGATCGGTCGGCCGTGGATCTCCGAGCCGTCGACAGCCGCCACGATGCGCGGCGCTTCAGCCTCCGGTACATCGATGAAACAATAATTGTCGAATAATCGTACGCGGCCGAGGTTTTCCGATGGGATTCCGGTTTTCTCGGTGATCAGGGCGCGCAGTTCCGCCGGTTTCATGCGCTGGCGTTTGCCCATGGAGACGAAAAGCGGGGCGACCGGTCCGATTGGGCCGACATGCACACGGGCTTGTGCATTTTGGTTTTCCGCCGCCGCCCGTCCGGGCTCTGCGGGACGAGGAGGCTTCCTGCGTCCATCATCGGGATTTTTCGCGGTTTCAGGTTCTTTTCTGCGCATGGCGGAGGGTTTGCCGGAAAGGCCGGCTGTGCCGGTATCGCGAGCGGGACGATTCGAAGCCCGGGAAAGCGTGACCGGGGCAGGGGCGGATGAGGAAGGCCGGGAAAGACCGGCCGCCCGTAA
Source organism: Rectinema sp. (assembly GCA_039679665.1). GTDB lineage: Bacteria > Spirochaetota > Spirochaetia > Treponematales > Rectinemataceae > JBDKUJ01. The sequence goes on from JBDKUJ010000158.1 coordinate 1,614, forward strand.
AATCAGGAGCGCGGCGGCATAGGAACGCAGGTGCAAGGGAATGCGCCTGCGGAAAGCGGCCCTGACTTGGTTCAGGGCATCGAGGTCGACGGGGTCCTTTAGATCCTTGAGGACGCCTTCGAAAAAGGCATCCAGGGCTTCAGCCGGCAGGCGGTTCGATTCTGGGTCGTTGGGCACGTAGTTCTCCTTGGGCCCTGTGGGAAGTGTTGCGCTATTTTGCACCAAAGTCCGCGCAATCGCAAGGCACTTATAGTATCACGAACCTTGCATTCACGAACCTTAGTATTGTTGAAGCGGAAAAGCCGGATGTGTGCGTTATTTCCTTTAAGGTTTACTTGGGGGAGGCCTTGTGGTATGGTGCCCATTGGCTGCCCTCCCGGTCGCTTGGCGCAAAAATATGAAAAAAGGCGCCCAACTATGTCGAAATATGCAGTCAAACAGGGAGAACGTAATGAAGCGAACCGTCGTTCGAATGCTGGATGAAGGCGCACGCGACTGGGCAAACGATCCCTATGCGTATCGGAGAAATGACACGGGCTATGTTCCCATTACGTTCGCTGAAGCGCGAGAGAGGGCAAGGGAATTTTCGGCGTGGCTGCTTTCGAGGGGTTTTGCGAAGGGTGATCGGTTTGCGGTATTGGGCGAAGGCAGCCCGGAGTGGATATGCGGGGAATTCGGGCTCGTATGCGCGGGCATTGTGTCCGTTCCGCTTTCCATAAAGCTGCTCGCCGAGGAATTGCCTTTCAGGCTCAATCATTCGGGCGCCAGGGGAGTTCTTGTCACCCATAACCAGCTCGAAAAACTGCTTGCCGCGCTTGCCCAGGTCGCGGATAAATCCGTGTGGCTGGTCTATATCGACGAAGACCTGGAATGGGCCAGGACAACGGCTGCGGGTTTTGGAATCGAATCGGACCGGTTCGTCGGGATGGATGAAGCGCGGGCAGCGGGCCGTACCCTTCTGAAAGCCGCGGATTCGGGTATGGCGGCAAAGCTGGACATGATCGCGGCCGGTATCGAAGAAGAAGATATCGTCACGATTTCCTATACTTCGGGTACGACGGGCAATCCGAAGGGTATCATGCTTACGCATCTAAATTACTGGTCGAATTGCCACGATGCGGTGACGCTGTTTGACAATCCGATACATTTCCGCACGCTGCTGATCCTCCCCGTCGACCATTCCTTCGCCCATACGGTGGGGCTGTACACCGCCCTTGTCTGCGGTATTGCTCTGTATTTCGTCGACTCGCGCGGCGGCGGGATCGCGACCCTGCGCAACATTCCCCTCAACCTGAAGGAAGCCAATTCGATTTTTCTTCTCACCGTTCCTTCGCTGACCGCTAATTTCATGAAGAAAATCCAGGCAGGCATCGAGGAAAAAGGCGGCGCGATCGAAAAAATCTTCAAGGCCGGGATCAGGGCCGGCATTGCATGGAACGGAAACGGGTTCGACACCCCTCCCTTCGGCGTGCGCGCGAAAGCGTTTTTTCCCTATTTCTTCGCCAAGACTATTGTGTTCAATACGGTCAAGAAGCAGGTCTTCGGGAACTCGATTCGTTTCTGCGTCGGTGGCGGGGCCATGCTTGACGTCAAGCAGCAGGAATTCTATGCCGCTTTCGGCATGCCGGTATTGCAGGGGTACGGCCTGACTGAAGCCGCGCCCGTCATTTCCTCCAACACACCGTCCAGGCATAAGTTCGGTTCCTCCGGCATGCTGGCTCCATCCGTCAAATGCGCGATCATCAAAACCGATGGCACCGAGGCTAAGCCCGGAGAAAATGGCGAAGTGACGATCCGCGGCGAGAATGTCATGAAAGGATATTTCCTCAATCCGGAAGCCACGGCGCAGGCGCTGAAAGACGACAGACTCTGGACGGGCGACCTTGGTTATATGGACCGCGACGGCTTCCTGTATGTGGTCGGACGGGTCAAAGCGCTCCTCATCGCCGAAGACGGCGAAAAATACAGTCCGGAGGAAATCGAGGAAGCGGTCACCATGTCGACCGAAGTGATCGACCAGATCATGGTCTGGTGCGACCACAAGAAATATTCTTGCGCCTTGGTCACCC
>JBDKUJ010000159.1:0-17657 GCA_039679665.1 Rectinema sp.
GCGATAGGGCGTACAGTTCTCGGGCCCGGGGCAAAAAAGCAGGCCTGAGGGATCAATTCGCGGAGAGGGAGAATACGAGGCGATCGGTCAGTACCGAGTTCTTTGCAGCCTCGGGCACGACCCCAAAACCGAGAGAAACTCTCGTCGATGTTCCGGACTTGGGGGTTTTGCCCGAAGATACGAAGCGGAAAGCTCCCCCGCTCGCGCTGGCGGACTGGTCGCCGAACGTAAGATTATAGGGCACCGCCGTTCCATCCGTTCCCGCCGGGTCTCTGAGACTCCCGCCGTTGTCGGACCAGACCACGATGCTGAAGGAACCCATCAGGTTCGAAAAAATATTGGCGTATCCGAGTTCGACTTCGGAGCCGGATGCCACGGTGAAAGTTCCGTTTCCGTCCCGCTCATCCGCGCCGCGGCCTTCGAGGGTGACGGCGTTTCCCGGGGCGAAAGTGAGATTCATGTCGAGGCGGGGAGGAACGACGCCCACGAGTTGGATGCTTACCGATTTCGATCCCGAGCTCTGCGCCCCGATCGCGCCGGTCGCACAGAACAGAAGAAGGGCGAAAATCGCGAAGAACGCAGAATGTCTCGAAACTTTCACGGTTTTTTCCTCCTTCTTTGCAGGATGTCTCTCGCATTAAAGTATCCTGGTAGAGAGAGGGCCGATCCACAAACCGGGGAGGGACTTGAGGTCGATTCGGTGACGCCAAGATCGATTTTCTTCTTGCGGCTTGAGGGTTTTTCTCCACTTTCTCCAATCGCGGATTTGTCGAGAAGGGAAATATCAAAAGGGTCGATCGCTCCAGCAACTCGAATATCTCCAAAAGGTCGAACATCGGAATTTCCCCGATCCGGATACGCGTCCGGATACGCGCGACATTACAGGAGCAACAAAAAGCCCAGGTGGGCAGCTCACGGAAAGTGTCCACTTTCCGTGAGCTGCCCATCCGGGCTTTCGGGCTTTGCGGCCGATCGGGTTGCGCGATGCGTGGCCGGCCGGCTGACCGGCCGGTCGATCGTCAGTACGTGGTCGTCATGTATGTATCAGTACGTATATGAATCAGTACGTAATCGAAGCGAGTTCCATCTCGAACACGAGGAACGCGTTCGCGGGAATGACGCCGCCCGCGCCGGCCGCGCCGTATGCAAGGTCGGGAGGAATCACCACGAGGCGCTTTTCGCCCTTTTTCATCGCCGAGATAACTTTGTCCCAGCCGGGGATGACTTCGCCCACGCCGACCTTGAAGCGGAAAGGACCGCCCGACAGGGCGGATTGGTCGAAGACGGTGCCGTCGAGCAGCATGCCCTTGTAGATCACGGCCACGGTCGCGCCCTGCCTGGGCGGCTCTCCGAAACCGGCACGGATCGTCCTGGAGAAAATGCCGTCGGCGTCGCGGACCATGTCGGGCCATTTTGTCGAAATGGCGGCGATATCGGATTCGGTCCGTGCCGCATTTGCCGAGCGGATTGCGGACCATGCGGCGCTCAGGCGTTCGTCCCAAGCCTGCTGGTCGGCCTTGAAGGCCCTGGCGGCGGAACCGACGCGTACGATCTCGACTTTGTCCATGCGGTCGCCGGCCGCGATAGCCTGCACGACATCCATTCCCTCAACAACCTTGCCGAATACGGAATGCTTGTCGTCGAGCCATTCGGTCTTGTCGAGCGTGATGAAAAACTGGCTTCCGTTGGAATTTTCGCCGGAATTCGCCATCGAAACGGTTCCCGGCCCGTCATGTCGAAGTTCGGGAGAGAATTCGTCGGGGAACCGGTATCCCGGGCCGCCCGTACCGTCGCCTGAGGGGTCTCCGCCCTGGACTACGAATCCTGGTTCGACCCTGTGGAACGTCAGGCCATCGTAGAAATGTTTGCCCCCGGATGCGGCGAGTCTGCCTTCGGCGAGCCCGACAAAATTGCCTACGGTAAGGGGAGCCTTGTCGTATGCGAGGGAAATCAGAATGTCTCCCTTTGCGGTCCCGATCCTGGCGTACAGGCCGTCGGGGAGATCGTTTGGCTGGCACGAAGCGAGGTTTGCGGCAGCGAGGCCGAGCACGATGAGCGCGATCAGCGATCGCCGCCTGGACGAATGCATGTTGTTCCTCCGGTTTGGATGTTCCTCCGGCAAAGATAATCCAAAGCGAGGGCCTGCGTGAAGCGCCGGGTGCGGTGGGCGGATGGCCGGCATACGCTTGACGACCCGCGCCGCGGCGGCGGATCATCGGAATCAGAATGAGCGCATAAGGAGCGCATATGGAAGAGGAAAAGGCCGCCGCCGGCGCCGAAGCCGGGTATCGTCGCCCAAGCTGGGACGAGTACTTCATGGAAGTCTGCAACGCCATAGCCAAGCGCGCCACCTGCGACCGGGGACGCTCGGGCTGCGTGATCGCCCGGGACAATCAGATCCTCGCGACGGGGTACGTGGGCGCTCCGGCCGGTTTGCCGCACTGCGACGAGGTCGGTCATCAGCTCAAGAAAATGATGCATGAGGACGGGAGCGTCACCCAGCATTGTGTCCGCACCGTCCACGCCGAACAGAACGCGATATGCCAGGCCGCCCGCCGCGGCGTCGCAATCCAGGGTGCGACGGTGTACTGCCGCATGACGCCCTGCAGGACCTGCGCCATGATGATAATCAACTGCGGCGTGGTGCGTGTGGTCTGCGAGCGGCGCTACCACGATGGAGCTGAAAGCGAGGCTATGTTCGCTCAGGCGGGCGTGGAACTGGAGTATGTGTACGACGAAATGCAGCGCTACGACCGGCAATGATTCATGTGGTAATTCATGTCCGGACGGGGCCCGGACATGAATGGAAAAACTTGCCCGGGGCCGGAACTGGCGGGAACCGCCGAGAAGATCGGTGCGGGATTGATCCCCTGCTCCGCATTTCGTTAAATTCAGGTTGTGGCAATCACCATACTCTATCTCGGCGAAATCGTGGGCAAGACCGGGGTATTCACTGTGCGCAAGACACTCCCCGCCCTCAGGGAGCGCTACAAGCCCGATTTTGTGATGGCGAACGCCGATTCCGCCACCGGTGGCGGCGGAATCGGCGTGCAGCACGCCGTATACCTTCGCAAACTGGGTGTAGATTGCCTCACCATGGGCGAAGGCGCGTACTATAAACGCGATATGACCGATTATTATCCGCGCGCGCCCTGGGTGCTCAGGCCCGCCAACTATTCCTATGACAATCCGGGAAGGGGATGGAAGGTTTTCGAGAGTCCGGCGGGTAGGGTCGCCGTCCTCGTTCTTCTCGGGCAGGCGGGTTTTCCGCGCGTGCATCTGGCCAACCCCTTTGAAGCCCTGGAGAGCCTGGCGGAACGCATCCGCAAGGAAACGCCTTTTTCCGTTCTCGATTTCCATGCGGCGACCAGCGCCGAAAAACGGACGATGGCATTCTGGGCCGACGGGAAAGTGTCGGCGGTGATCGGCTCGCACGGCAAGGCTCTGACGGCCGATGCGCGCATTCTGCCGGGCGGGGCGGCGGCACTGACGGATTGCGGCCGCACTGGAAGCCTCCAGTCGGTGGGCGGCTTGGATCCGGACCAGCGTCTGCGCGAATTCCGGACGGGTCTGCCCCTATGGGCGTCCGACGGTGCCTTGGGGCTGGAAGCCCAGGGCTGTGTCCTTGGGCTGGACGGGCAGGGCAGGGCTGTCTCGTTCGAGACTTTCCGCCATCCCTGCAAGGAGAAACTCGATGATTGAGAGAGGTACGATCGCTTCCGTCGAAGGAAAGCTCGTTTCCGTCGCGATAGAAATGCACGAAGGTTGCGAAAGCTGCATCAATTCGTCCTGCAAGACCCGGCGAAGCGCCATTCAGGCCTGCAACCGCGATTCTTTCAGCCTGGCTGAAGGCGATCTGGTCGATGTCGAGGTGCGGGGCGCCGAACAGGCCAAAGGCGCCTTCTGGGTCCTGGGGCTTCCCCTCGTCGCGCTCTTCGCCGGATACGGCCTGGGCATGGTCCTTTTTCCCGGCTCCGGCGAAGGAGCTTCCGTGGCGACATCGGGTCTGTCTTTCCTGCTCGCCCTTGGCGTGGGTATGCTCGTGCAGCGCGGCAAGAGAATGGATTCGTTGCCGGTAGTGCTCCGGAAGGTGGACTAGGAATAATTCCGCCCCTACGATTTCTCCCGGAAAGAACCGTATATGCATGCGACAGCGTTTGACGCCGTGCCGGATCGGTGGAATACTGATTCATGGCGCCGGCGTTGCCGGTCCTGTATCGATTCTCGATCCACGGAGATGGACGGATGAAGAAACTTGCGGCTATCTGCGCGGGCTTTCTGCTGCTCCTGTCTATTGGCACTCTGGGCGCGGCACCCAAGTCCGACGACTATTACTCGGTGTATTCCGGCGAACTGACCACGCTCAACTATCTCGTTGTGTCTGCGGAAAACGAACACAGCGTAATCGCCAACGTGATCGACGGGCTCGTGGAATACGATAAATACGGTGTCCTGGTTCCCTCCCTTGCCACGGACTGGTCCGATTCGGCCGACGGTCTCACTTGGACCTTTACGCTGCGGAAAGGCGTCAAATGGGTCGACTACAAGGGCAAGGACTACGCCGAAGTGGTCGCCCAGGATTGGGTCGACGCGGCGAAATATCTCTTCGACAAAAAGAACGCTTCCCTCACCGCCGACGTCGCCTACAGCGTTATAAAGAACGGCAAGGCCTATTTCGACGGCAAGATCACCGATTTCTCGCAGGTCGGCGTCAAGGCGCTCGACAAGTACACGCTGCAGTATACGCTGGAGAAGCCGGTTCCCTACTTCCTCAGCATGCTCACCTATGTGTGCTTCCTCCCCGTCAACGGCAAATTCCTCGCCGACACGGGCGTGCGCTTCGGTACCGACCACAGGAACCTGCTGTACAACGGCGCATATATCGTATCGAGCTTCGAGCCCCAGGTGGGGCGTGAACTGGTGCGCAATGACAAGTACTGGGACGCAGGGCAGGTCTACATTCGCCGCCTGATATACCGCTACAACAAGGAAGCGACGACCCTTTCCCCGCAGCTCTTCCTTCGCGGCGAGATTTCGCAGGCCTACATCCCGAGTTCCATCATCGAAACATGGATGAAAGATCCGGCCAAAAAGGCAGTCGTGCGTCCGGCCGAGACTTCGATGTATACTTACTTCTATACATTCAATTTCAATCCTACCTTCGATGCCCAATACGAACCGGACAACTGGAAGGTCGCGGTCAACAACAAGAATTTCCGCAAAGCCATATTCCACGCGCTCGACCGCAAGGCCGCCATGATCACGGCTGAGCCCTACGCTCCCGAACGAAGGCTGCAGAACACGATCACGCCGGCCAATTTCGTCAACGCCGCCGGCAAGGACTATGTCGATATGGCCGATCTGGCCAAATGGTCGGCCACGGACAGCTTCAACAAGGTCGCCGCGATCGAGTACAAAACCAAAGCCATGTCCGAACTCAAGGGCAAAGCGACGTTCCCGGTCAAGGTTATGATGCCTTACAACGCGGGCGCCACTGATTGGACCAACCGCGGACAGGTCGTCGAACAGCAGCTCGAGAACCTTCTCGGCAAGGATTTCGTCGATGTGATCCCCGTGTCCTTCCCCGCTACGGGCTTCCTGGGCGCTACGCGCCGCAAGGGCAATTACGCGATCCAGGAATGCAACTGGGGCCCGGATTACGCCGACCCCGAAACCTACACCGACCCCTTCATGACCGGCTCCAACTACAACTGGCCGGAGAAGGCCGAGGGCTACAAGCAGGCCAACGGCAAGACCACTTACGAAAACATGGTCGAAGCGGCGAAAGCCGAAGTGACCAATCTCGCCAGGCGCTATGAGCTTTTCGCGAAGGCCGAAGCGTACTTTATCGGCGAGGCTTTCGCGATTCCGTATGCGATCGGCGGCGGCGGTTTCGTGGCTTCCAAGCTCGAACCCTTCTCCTACCCCTTCGCGCCCTTCGGCATGTCCTACCTCAAGTTCAAGGGGCAGACGGTGTTCCCGAAGGCGCTTTCCACGGCCGACTACAATAAGCTCAAGGCAACCTGGGACGCGGAACGCATCGAAGCCTTGAAGAAATCCAAATTCTGAACTGAGGTCGGCGTCGTTTCCGCCTCGCGAAAAAGGGGATCCCGCCGGGATTCCCTTTTTCGCGAATGGGGATACGACCGTCTTTCGCGGAGGCGCGATGCTTCGTTACACGGCCAAACGTCTGATTCAGTCTTTCGTCACGCTTTTCATCGTCGTGACGGCCGTTTTCCTTCTCATGAGGCTTCTTCCCGTCGAGGGATATTTCGGCGACGGCTGGGACAAACTCGATCCCTCCCAGCGCACCGCCGCCTTGGACCGGATGGGGCTGAACGACCCGTGGTACGTACAGCTGGGACATTTTTACGCGGGGCTTGCGAAGGGTGATCTGGGGACGTCGATCATCTACCGGCGCGATGTGCCGATAACTGAAGTCATCGCGCCCCGGATTCCCTATTCGATGTATTTCGGGATTACCGCGACACTGCTGGCGCTGGCCGTCGGACTTTCGCTCGGCATTCTGATGGCGCGTTTCAAGGGCCGTTTCTGGGACAAGACGGGCACGGCCTATATCGTGTTCGTGAACGCCGTCCCTTCGGCGGTCTATCTGCTTTTCATACAGCTCTACGGGACGGATCTTCTGTCCCTGCCGCTTCTGTTCGACAAATACAAACTATCGAGCTGGGTCCTGCCGGCGATTTCCATGTCCCTGGGGGGCACGGCGGGTTATGCGATGTGGATGCGCCGCTATATGGTGGATGAACTCAACAAGGACTATATCAAGCTTGCCCGCGCGAAAGGGATGCCGAACAAGCAGATCATGGTGCGGCACGTGATGCGCAATGCGTTCGTTCCCATGGCGCAATACCTTCCCGCCGCCATTCTTTCGACGATATCGGGGTCGATCTATATCGAATCCCTCTATTCGATTCCGGGCATGGGGGGGCTTCTGGTGGACGTCATCCAGCGTCAGGACAATCCAATGGTGCAGGCCCTGGTACTGATTTTTTCCTCGGTGGGCATCATAGGTCTTTTTCTCGGCGACGTGCTGATGGCGATATTCGATCCGCGCATCAAGCTCGTGAAAAGCGAGGGTTCGCGATGAAGGGCGGCGATACCGATTCCGGCGTCGTTCCCGGCGACGATATCGATCCCGGGCTTTTCGATTTCGCGGAATTCGACGAAAATGCGGGTGAGCGCACGGGCTACTCCGACTACAGCTATTGGCGCTCGACCTTCAAGGTGTTCCTCAAAAACCGGGTCGCCGTTGTCCTTCTCGTACTTCTCGGCGCGCTTCTGCTCTTCACTTTTTTCCAGCCTTTCCTGCCGGGGCAGAAACTGCCTACGAAAATCTATATCGATCCCGCGACCGGGATGCAGCTCCGTAACCAGACGCCCAACGCGGAATTCTGGTTCGGGACCAATTCGATCGGGCAGGATCTCTGGTCCCGTATCTGGGCGGGAACGCGCACGAGCCTACTTCTGGGATTCATAGTGGGTATCGTCGAAATGGTGATCGGAATAGCCTTCGGCGCGGTCTGGGGCTATGTCCGCAAGATCGACCGGGTAGTCACCGAAATCTATAATGTGCTCAACAATATCCCGACCACGATAATCCTGCTGCTCATGGCGTATATCCTGCGCCCGGGATTCCGTACGATGGTCATCGCGATGTGCGCCACGGGGTGGCTGGGGCTTGCGCGCTTCGTACGGAATCAGATCGTCATCATCCGCGACCGCGAATACAATCTCGCGTCGCGATGCCTCGGCACTCCGACGAAACGCATCGTCGCGCGGAATCTTCTGCCGTATCTGGTGTCGGTGATCATGCTGCAAACGGCGCTTTCCATCCCCGGGACCATCGGCTGGGAAGTCTTCCTCACGTACATCGGTCTCGGACTGCCGGTGAGCATTCCTTCGCTGGGCAATCTCGTGAACGAAGGAAGGTTGATCATGATGGCGCCGGAGTTGCGCTATCAGCTCATTTTCCCGACCATCGTGCTCTCGTTGATCACGATTTCGTTCTATGTCCTGGGCAACGCGTTCTCCGACGCGTCCGATCCCCGGAATCACGTGTAGGCGGTTGCCGAATGGGCGATACGATACTTTCGGTTCGCGACCTGGTGGTCAAATTCAGTCTTCGCGGGCGCACGCTCACGGCGATACGGAGCGCCGATCTCGATCTGTACGAAGGGGAAACCCTGGCGATCGTCGGCGAATCGGGGTCGGGGAAATCGGTTTTCACGAAAACCTTCATCGGGATGCTCGACAAGAACGGGCGCGTGGATTCGGGCTCGATCATGTTCGAGGGCAGGGATCTCGCGAAATTCTCTTCGGAGAAGGATTGGCTCGAGGTGCGGGGGAAGAAGATTTCGATGGTCTTCCAGGATCCGATGACCGCGCTCAATCCCTTGCGGACGGTGGGTTCCCAGATCGCCGAAGTGTTCGAGCTGCATCGGGGGCTTGTCGGCAAGGCGGCGGAGCGCGGCGCCATCGAAATGCTGGAACGCGTGGGAATTCCCGATGCGGGGAATCGGCACAGGCAGTTTCCGCACGAGTTTTCGGGCGGCATGCGCCAGCGCGTCGTGATCGCGATCGCGATGGCCTGCAATCCGCGGATTCTCATCTGCGACGAGCCCACGACCGCTCTCGACGTGACGATCCAGGCGCAGATCCTCGATCTGATACGCTCGCTGCAAAAAGATTTCGGCTTTACGACGATATACATAACGCACGACCTGGGTGTTGTGGCCAATGTGGCCGACAGGGTGGCGGTGATGTATGCCGGCCAGATCGTCGAATGCGGCACGGCCGATGAAGTGTTTTACGATCCGCGGCATCCTTACACGTGGGCGCTGCTTTCCTCGTTGCCCCAGCTGGGAATCAAGGGAAAGCCGCTTTATTCGATAAAGGGAACGCCGCCGAACCTCTTCAACGAAATCAAAGGCGACGCCTTCGCGGCGCGGAATCCGCGCGCCCTCAAGGTCGATTTCCTCTACCAGCCGCCCGTTTTCACCGTTTCGCCGACGCATTGGGCGCGCACCTGGCTGCTCGATCCGCGCGCTCCGAAGGTGGAACCGCCCGAAATCGTCAGGGCGATGCAGGAATCGCTCGCGGTTCAGGACGCCTGGCTGACGCAGGATGTGGAGAAGTCGGGGAAAATGGAGAATCCGGAGAACGCGCGAAAGGCGGGGCGGGCATGACAGGCACCGGCGACAGGGAAGTTCTGATCGAAGCGAAGGATCTCACGGTCGATTTCCGCGTGAAAGGCGGAAGTTTCAGGGCGGTCGACAAGGTTAATTTCCGCATTTACCGCGGCGAAACTTTCGGACTGGTGGGAGAATCCGGATCGGGCAAGACGACAATCGGCCGTGCGATCGTTCGGATCAACGAGGCTTCGGGCGGGGATATCCTGTTCAAGGGCAGGAAAATCGACGGACGCATTTCGCGCGAACTCGACCGGGAAGTCGTCCAGAAAATCCAGATGATTTTCCAGGATCCGATGGCGTCGCTCAACGAGCGCGCCAAGGTCGATTACATCGTGTCGGAAGGCCTCTACAACATAGGCGGCTACGGAACGGAGGAGAACAGGAAAGCGCTGGTGCAGAAGGCTCTGCTCGAAGTGGGCCTCCTGCCCGAATTCGCGAGCCGTTTTCCGCACGAGTTTTCGGGAGGCCAGCGGCAGCGCATCGGTATCGCGAGGGCTCTCATCATGTCGCCGGAATTCGTGATCGCCGACGAGCCGATTTCCGCCCTTGACGTATCGATCCGCGCCCAGGTGCTCAATCTGCTTTCGGAACTGCAGAAGACAAAAGGGCTGACCTACATGTTTATCGCGCACGATCTGTCGGTGGTGCGTTTCATCACGGACCGGATCGCGGTAATCCATCTCGGAAAAATCGTCGAACTGGCCGAGACCGAGGAATTGTTCGCGCGTCCTCTGCATCCATACACGCGCGCCCTGCTTTCGGCCGTCCCGACCCCGGATCCCCGGCGCGAGAAAGGCAAGAAGCTGCACATATACGATTCGAACTGCCATGATTATTCGAAAGTAGGTCCGGAATGGCGCGAAGCGTTTCCCGGCCATTTCGTGCTGTCCGACGAGCGCGAATTCGCCGAGTGGGCCGGTTCGTCGAAGCGCTGATTCTCCGGTTCTTGCCGCCGGATACGTCGAACCGCGATTCAGAATTTCAGGAATACGCTCGCCGCTCCCAGCATGGCTGCGGCCAAAAGAAGGACAGTGCGGGTCCGCCTGGTCGCGCCGTCGCGCCGGAGGCGTGTGGATTGGGCTTTGCCTTCACCCGAACGGTCATCTTCTCCTTCGCTCCGGGTGAGGGTTTCTACGCCGCGTGAAGAGAGGAAGCGGTCGTCGCGCAGGTACAGAAGCCACGCGAGTACTATCAACAGGCCCATCAGCGCGGCTGAAATGCGGCCGAACGCGGTGCGGTCGCCGAAGAGTCGGACGGCGAGAAAAAAACATGAGGCCCCGCCGGTCGCTGCGATGAGGACAGCCCAAATCGCGGTGCGCAGCGCTCCGTCGAATCCGGTCTTTGCGCCGTTCATCGCAGGCTGCCTTCAAGAAAAAGGCAAAGCAGGCCGGAAGCGGTGAATGCATGATCGACGGGGCTGCGCATGGCCGTGATTTTGCGGGCGCGAGACACCATTGTCAATGCGCGCTTCCGTTCCGGACGCGGACTTAGGTATTGCGCCCCGGCCCCGCGGGAGCGAAAATAAAGCTCCGCGCCCGCGGAACCAGGAGTCTTCGTGATTTCATCCGAACGCAAAAATTCGCTCGACGCGACGCTTGAGTCGATTCTGTCGTTTCCCGGCCGCGAGCTTTCCGGGCTTTCGGTCTTTGCGATCCGGGAAGGGAAGCCCGTATACGAAGGCTATTTCGGTACAAGGCGCTTTCGCTCGACGGAGCGGGCCGACGATGGCCGGCAAGGCGATCTGCCCGTCGATTCCGAAACGCGCTGGAGAATCGCTTCGATCTCTAAGCCGGCCACAGCCATAGGCGCCATGATTCTTGTGGAACGGGGCCTTCTCGATCCGGATGGGGATATATCGGACTATCTCGGGTTTACGCTGAGAAATCCCCATTTTCTCGGCATCCCGATCACCGCGAGGATGCTTCTTTCGCACACCTCCGGCTTGCGCGATGCCGATTATTATTTTCCGCCCCTGAGCCACGAGATGCGCGAGCTGTTCGAGCCGGAAGGGCGTCATTACGACGGAGGCGCGCACTTCGCCGGCCCCGAGCCGGCGCGCGAACCGGGCCGCGATACTGGCCGAGAACCGGGCCGCGACACCAGCCCGGGGCGTTTCTATTGCTACTGCAATCTCGGGTACGGCGTGATCGCCACGGCGATGGAGCGCATAACGCATCGGCGGTTCGACCTCTTCATGAGGGACGAACTGTTCGAGCCGCTCGGCATCGACGGAGGATTCAACGTCAACCTGGTTTCGGACGCGCATTTCGAAGACATTTCGCCGATATACCGTAAAAGCCCGGGCGATGACGGCCCCTGGGACCCCTGCGGACCGTGGATTCCGCAGACGGACGATTTCCGCGGCGTCAGGCCTTCAGTCGCAGTCCGCATTCCCGAGGACGGGCCTGCGCCGCGTCTGGAAGAGTACGAACCGGGAACCAACGGAGCGCTCTTTTCGCCGCAGGGAGGATTGCGTATCAGGGCGCGCGATCTTGGAAAAATCGCCGCTCTGTTCATCGGTGGAGGCGAAGTCGATCTCTCGCGATTCGGCGGCCAATCTTCGGTGCGGATATTGCGCGAGGCGTCCGTTCATGCGATGTGCGATCCGAAATGGGTCCGGGCAGCCGACGGATCGAATTGCGGCGATCCTTCGGGACTCTCCCTGGCCACGGGCTGGGGCTTGATGAAGAATCGCGGCCCCCGTGAATGCGACGCGGAATCCTGCCGCTGGTGGGGACATCACGGCGATGCGTACGGCTTTCTCGGAGGAATGCTGTTCGATCCCGATTCGGGCGACGGCTATCTGTACATGATCGGCGGCGTGGGCGCGGACCCGGAACGCAACCGAAGCCGCGAATCCGGCCTCTTTGTGTGGGAGGACGCGATTCGTCGCGCCATCGAGTCCACGCTGTACTGACGTCCGCGCGGGAGCCGGCCGCCGGGAGTGCACAGGAACGGCGCCGGGATGGCGCCGGAATCAGGAAAAGCGGCGCCTGACCTGCAATTCTTCCTGGGGCGCTTCGACGATTTCCGCCGCCCTTTTCGCGCTTGAGTAAAAATGTTCCTGCGCCGAAAAAGGCTTTTCCCCCCTGGCGGAGGCCAGGGGTTCCCAGCTTCCGTCCGGCATAAGGCGATGCGACTGGGCGGTGTCGGCGAAACAGTCTTCGACAATCGATTTCGTGCGCGCGCGCAGGCGCTCGTCGAGCACCGGGAACATCAGTTCGATTCTCCGGTCGAGATTCCGGGGCAGCCAGTCCGCGCTCGAAAGGAATATCTCCTCGGCTCCTCCGTTCCTGAAATAGAAAATGCGCGAGTGTTCGAGATAGCGACCCACGAGGCTGTGCACTTCGATGTGTTCGGACATTCCGGGCACGCCGGGAATGAGGGTACAGATGCCGCGCACGTTGAGTTTCACCGACACGCCTGCGCGGGATGCCGCATACAGCGCTTCGATGATGTCCGGATCGGCAAGCGCGTTGAGCTTCGCCATGATGAGACCGGGCAATTCGGGCGAGGAACGCTGCGCTTCGCGCTCGATCAACCCCAGAAGACGCGTTTTGAGATCGAAAGGAGCGACGGCGAGTCTGCCCAGTGTCTGCACCGCCGAATAACCCGTGAGTGTGTTGAAGAGAATGGATGTTTCCCTGCACAGTTCGTCGTTGGCGGTGAAGATCGAGAGGTCCGAGTAGGATTTGGCGGTGCGATCGTTGTAGTTGCCCGTGGAAAGATGCACATAACGCCGTATCTGGCCTTCTTTGGTGCGGCGTACGACTATGGCTGCCTTGGCGTGGACCTTGAGGCGCGCGACGCCGTACGTCACGATGGCCCCGGCCTGTTCGAGACGGCCCGCCCACTCGATGTTCCTCTCTTCGTCGAAACGTGCCTTGAGTTCGACTACGACGGCGACCTGTTTGCCGTTTCGGGCCGCGCGTGCGAGCGCCTTTACGATGGGCGAATCGCCCGAAGTGCGGTACAGAGTCATCTTGATCGCGAGCACCGAAGGATCGTCTGCGGCTTCGTCGAGGAAGCGCAGGACGGGCTCGAAAGATTCGTAGGGCACCATCAACAGTTTGTCGCCGGAATCTATTTCGTCCCATATCGACAGGCCTTCCTGTCGGGAGACCGATACGGGCGGCCAGGGCTTGTCACGGAGCCCGAACGAGCCTTCCGGAGAGCGCGGCATGCCTTCCGCATTGACGAAATCCATGAAGCCCCGCAGATCGACCGGCCCGGGAAGGGCGAAAACGTCTTCGGGGTCGAGACCGAGGCCGATGCGCAGGCGGTCCGCCAGGCCGGAATCCCTGCCATGATAGGACAGTCGCACGGGAGCCGAATTTTGCCTGCCCGCGAGCACTTCCTCCATCGCAATGAGGAAATCCGCTTCACGGTCCTCATCGACGCCAAAATCCGCGTCGCGGGTCACTTTGAACACAAGGCTTTCGCCGACACCGTAGCCGGGGAAAAAGCGGGCGCCGAAGGCGGCCACGATGTCTTCGAGCAGCGCGAAACGCAGGAGCCCGGAAGCGTGTTCCCCGGCGATACGCACGAAACGCGGTACGTTGGGCGGTACCTGGGCGATCGCCAGAAGGCTTTCCTCCTCGCCCCTGTGCAGGGGGAAAGCCACATGCAGCCGCAAATTCCCTGTCGAAGGAAAGGCTCCTTCATCCACCCTGAGGGGTGTTACGAGGGGAAAAACGTTTTGCGTGAAAAAATCTTCGAGATGTCGCCGTTCCGCTTGAGTCCACCCCGACTCTGACACGAGTTCCACGCCCGCGGCGGCCAGGGCGGGAAGAATTTCGCCAGTCAGGCACCCGTATTGCCGGGCCAGTATTTCCCTCGTCCTGGCGTTGATCCTTGCCAGGAGTTCGCGCGGAGCGAGGCCCGAGTCGTCGGAAGCCGAATCGCCGTCGCGTATGCGCGATTTGACGGACGCCACTCGCACCATGAAGAATTCGTCGAAATTCGTCGCCACTATCGCGAGGAATTTGAGGCGTTCGAGCAGAGGCGTGGAGGGCTTCAGCCCCTCAGCCAGAACCCTCGCGTTGAATTCGAGCCAGGAAAGCTCTCTGTTGAATACGCGTCCGTGCATGCCGCTTCCCCCTACGCCCTATGCCTTACGCCAGTGCCGGGACGAGGCCGTACACGTCTTCGAACATGTCGCCTTTGTCGGCGAGCGACAGGCGTTCCAGCGACCAATCGAGATTTTCGGCGGGACGGATTATGAATCGGTCCTCGCCCCGCTCGAATGAAAGGTCGCGTACTCTGCCCGAATGACTGCGGTCGAGCGCGTCGGCCACGCGCAATATCGCGGCGAGTTTCATCACGAGCATCCGGTCTTCGCGCGGCAGGGCTATGAAATTGACATGCGAAGGCGCGGGAGGATTGCGGCGATGGTATCGCACGACGTTGGACACGATGTTGAGGTCGGCACGGTTGAGGCCGAAAATTTCCGAATTTGCGACGATGTATTCGCCGTGATGATGATGGCCCGATGCGCGGATATAGGTGCCGATATCATGCAGTATCGACGCGGTTTCGAGGAGGAGCCGTTCATGGCCGCCCAACCCGTGCTCTTTGCTCAGCGCGTCGAATATCGCGACCGCGAGCGCGCATACGTTTCTGGCGTGCCCTTCGTCGTAACGGAATTTCCTTCCGAGCGCCGCGGCCGATTCCAGTACCTGCCTGTGCAGTTCGTTTCCGACGTCCGTGTCCGAACCGCCGGCCTCGGCGAGCAGCAATCCTTCCCGTATGGAAACATTGGGTACGACTACGGATTCGGCGCCGGTGCGCTCCAGGAACATACGTTCGATCGTCAGTCCCGACATGAGCCCTTCCGCTTCCGCCCAAGGCACGCGATACGAGGCGACGCATTCTTCGGGGGAAAGCTGGGCGATGGAGTCGGCGAAGCTGATGAACTTGTCTTTTTCGAGAACCGTATAAGCGCCGAAATTCCGGCCGGATACGCAATATGCCGCAAAACGGGCATCGGAACCGATCACGATGAAGGTTTTGACGGTATCGAGGGCGAGATCGTCCTCGAGAAGATCGCATGCCGAACGCACATTGCTCTCGAGATATTGCCGCACATACTCTTTCGAAGCGCCGGCGCCGCGCATCTGCTCGTCGAGCCGCAAGGTTCCTATGTGGAGGGAATGCGACGCGGCCATGCGGCCGCGCTTCAAGAGCATTATTTCGGTGGTACCGCCGCCGACTTCCAGAATCATCGCGTTCGACCGGGTAAGCAGACGCATTTCATCCTGAAGCGCCTGCTGGACCGCGAGATACATGAGATGGTTTTCTTCAATGTCCTCGACTATCCTTACTTTGAAG
Source organism: Rectinema sp. (assembly GCA_039679665.1). GTDB lineage: Bacteria > Spirochaetota > Spirochaetia > Treponematales > Rectinemataceae > JBDKUJ01. The sequence continues at coordinate 15,546 of JBDKUJ010000159.1, forward strand.
CCGGTCTGGAGCGAGACGCGATCGACGAAAGTGTCGCGGTTCGAGGCTTCACGGAGAGCGCTGGTACCGATCACGCGCGCCTGTGCCGGCTCGATGCCGTAGCCGCGCAGGAGTTCGCGGAAAGAGGAAAGAACGGCGATGCTTTCGCGTACCGCTTCGCGGCCGATGTGGCCCAGGGTGAACACGTCGCGACCGATCCGGCTGGGTTTTCCCGCACGGTCCAGCACTTTGATGGCGCCCGAGCTTTCGAGCGAAGCAATCAGCATGCGGATTCCCGTCGACCCGATTTCTATCACCGCGACCGGCCCTCCGGTCTCTTTGCTGCGCTCGTCGCCCTTCATCGATCCAGTCTCCCTTCTCGAAGTATTATTTCGAAGTATTCCGACGATGATACCACATTTTCGATCTTGCCGCTGCATATGTAAACCGGAATATGTAAACCAGGACAGGGACGAAAACCCGTCTCGAGCCCTGAGGGCCTCCACAGCCCTGTCGATCCGCCCGCTCGCGCTTGTCCAAGCCCGGCGCCGGAGTGTAAACTTCGCTTCGATGTTATTTCCATTTTCCCGGCGCAACGCCGGAAACAGAGCCGTCGCCGGCATGGCGGCGCGCTCGGGCCTCCTCGTTCTATTCCTCATCGCGCTCGCGGCGGGCATGAGTTCATGCTCGTCACGCGATGGCTGGGGTGTGGTCCTGTGGACCGTCCAGGGAACCGGAGTCAAGTCCGGAACGATAGTTCCGATCTACCTGAAGTCCAACATCGGCAAAGTGTATGTGATCGGCATGCCGGAAGCCGATGGCGGCGGCAAAAAGGAAGTACCCTTCTGGCAGATAGAGCAATTCCGCAGCAAACGCGCGGCCAGGCAAAGGGTCAAGGAATTCGGCGAATACGCCTCGGTGTACATGGTCGCCGCCCGTGACGGTCTTCCGATACGCGAAAAACCCGACAATGACACTACGACCAAGCGCGTATTCCGCCTCAGGGAGGGCCAGGCCGTCAAAGTCCTCGCCAAGGTCGAGGGCGCCCCGGTCAGTACCGGCGGCAAGGTTCTCGAAGGCGACTGGTACTTGGTTCTCGCCGACGACGGCACCCGCGGTTATGTGTTCTCCTTTACGATGCGCATGTACGATGAAACTACCGGCGAAAAACCGCTCATTTCCGGAGAAACCGTCCTGTCGGCGGGCATCGATGTCATTTTTTCGCGCAGCTGGCGACCATCCTGGTATCAGACGATGACGGACGAGGACAGGATCGATCCGGATCTGTTCTCCTTCCGCTACGGGCTGTTCACGGATGCCGTCAATCGCCAGGTCCGGGTCGAATTACCGGCTTTTTCCAAGGTGTTCCAGTATTCCGCCATCACCGAAGAGGGCGGCTGGTACTTTTTTACGGGCACTCCGCTCAAACTGAGGCTTGAGGGCGTTTCCGCCCTGACGGCGCTCTGGGCGGACACCGAAGCGCCCGCCGCGGATACTGTCTGGAAACGGGGAGACTCAAGCGCACGTTTCGTGCTCATCAATATCGATATTCAGGAAGTCCTTCGGAAGGAAGAAGCGCGAAGCGCCGAAGCCCTGAAGGCGTTTTTTGCGTCGGCGGCGAAAGTCCGCGGTACGGAGGGAACGATTCCTCCGTCGCTCGACTTTTCATCACCCGAGACCGGAACCATCGAACTGGGCGCCGCAGGGGCTTTCGCCTGGTCGGGCGGCGATTCCCTGCCCGCGGGCTTCGCCCCCTCCAGCCCCGAAGGCGCCGCGAGGAAAGGTACCGCGCGCTTCGGTTTGCACCTCGATGCGGCGATGTCCCGTACCTGGCAGGGGGGATTCTCGGTCATTCCCGAGGAAGGAGACGAAGGGCGCTACGATTATGTCTACAGGTTGAGTCAGGAGGGACTGTTCCTTGCCCGCACCGTCGTTCCGCCGATCGGGGAGGCCGTTGCCGAAATCGACCAGCGCCTGGGCGTTCATCTTTTCGCGTTCGCAAGTCTTTGAGCCTGGAAACGGATTAACACCATGCCATTCGTACAATTCACGGAAGTCAGCCTCGCATTCGGTGCGCGCGACCTTCTGAAAGGGGCGAGCCTGTTCCTCGCCGACGGCACGCGGGCAGCCCTG
>JBDKUJ010000160.1:0-10431 GCA_039679665.1 Rectinema sp.
CCGCCGGTCACGGTAATGCTCCCGTCGGATTCGGTGCTGATGCGGGCGCCGGAGGATTCCAATACCCGGAGAATCGCCCTGTCAGGCTGTTTCGAACCGGTCTGAAGACCTTCGACGCGCAAGGAGCCCGGCGCGCCTGTGATGGCGCCGGCCACGAGCAGAAAGGCTCCTCCGCTCCAATCGCCTTCGACGGTAAAATTGGTCGCGACATAGCGCTGCATTCCAGCCAGATCGAAGCGCCGGAAGTTTTCGTCGCGTGAAGCATCGACTCCGAATGCGCGCATCGTATCGAGGGTAAGATCGAGATAGCCCCTGCTTACCGCGTTGCGAACTTCGAGCGTCGAATCGCCCCTGGCGAGCGGCAGAGCTGTCAAAAGGCCCGTCAGGAGTTGGGAACTTTCGCCGCCATCCACTTCGGCGAAACCTCCCTTCAAGATTCCCTTTATCCATACGGGCGGAAAGCCGCTTTCGGTGCGGCAATCGGCGCCCAGGGCGCGCAGTGGGGCTGCGATCATGTGCATCGGCCTTCGGGAAAGCGTGCCCGAACCGGTCAGTATGCGTTCGCCGGGCAAAAGGGCGACTATGGGCGCGAACATGCGCATGCAGAGCCCCGATTCGCCGCAGTCGAGCGCAATGGATTCGCCGCCGAAGGCTTTCCGCAAGCCGTCCGCCGCGGAGAAGCCGGGTTCGTAAAACGCGCGCGAACCCGTAATGCGCAAGGCTTGTGGCATTCGCTCCATACGCGCGCCCAAAGCCTCCGCGATGGACAGCGCCGCGAGCGAATCATCGCAGAAGCTGGGATTCCGCAGGGTGGATTCGCCTTCGGCCAGAAGCGCGCACGCTATCGCCCTCTGCATCGAGCTTTTCGAAGCGGGCGCGCGGACGGAGCCGCCGACATGCGACGCACGAATCGTTGTTTCCACCAGGATCTCCTGAGTCGACGATATCCGGAAGGCTCGATCAGGGTCAACGCGCCAAAAAAAGCCGCACCAAAAGAAAAGGCCGCCCCGATAAAGGGCGGCCTTGCTCGAATCAGCGATCGGGCGGATCGCAGATAAAAATCAGACGAGGCCCTGAGCGATCATCGCGTCGGCGACTTTCTTGAAGCCGGCGATATTGGCGCCGACGACATAGTTGTTCTCGAACCCATATGCTTTCGCGGTTTCGACGCATGCCTTGTGGATGGTGATCATGATCTCGTGCAGGCGATGATCCACTTCTTCGGCGCTCCAGGCGAGCCGCATGGAGTTCTGGCTCATTTCGAGACCGGATGTGGCGACTCCGCCGGCATTCGCGGCCTTGCCGGGGGCGAAGGGAATCTTTTTCTCGATGAACAGCTTCCATGCCTCGGGGGTGCAGCCCATGTTGGAGACTTCGACCACGCACTTGACGCCATTGGCCAGAAGAACCTTGGCATCTTCGCCGTTGAGCTCGTTCTGGATGGCGCAGGGCATCGCAATGTCGACTTTCTGGTCCCAGGGTTTTTTGCCGGCGAAGAACTTGGCTTTCGGGAATTTCTTGGCGTAGGTTTCGACCTTGTTCCGGTCGATGACGAGCATTTCGTTGAGATAGTCCCACTTTTCCTGGGTACCGACGCCGTCCGGATCGAAAATATAGCCGTCGGGACCGGAAATGGTGACCACTTTGGCGCCAAGCTGGCTGGCCTTGATGCAGGCGCCCCAGGCGACGTTGCCGAAGCCGGACACGGAAACGGTTTTGCCCGCGAGGGTCTCTTTCTTGAGTTTGAACATTTCCTCGGCAAAATAGACGGCGCCGAATCCGGTGGCTTCGGGTCTGACCAGGGACCCGCCGAAGCTGAGGCCTTTGCCGGTGAGAACGCCGGAGAAATTGTTCGCCAGGCGTTTGTACTGGCCGAACATGTAGCCGACTTCACGGCCGCCCACGCCGATGTCGCCCGCGGGAACGTCAGTGTCCGGGCCGATATGGCGGAAGAGTTCGGTCATGAAACTCTGGCAGAAGCGCATGATTTCATTGTCGCTCTTGCCGTTGGGATCGAAGTCGGAACCGCCCTTGCCGCCGCCCATGGGGAGACCGGTGAGGCTGTTCTTGAAGGTCTGCTCGAAACCCAGGAACTTGAGGGTGGAAAGCTGGACTTTCGGATGGAAGCGGATGCCGCCCTTGTAGGGGCCGATGGCCGAGTTGAACTGGACGCGGTAGCCGCGGTTGATATGGTACACACCCTTGTCGTCGATCCAGGGAACCCTGAACATGATGGTGCGCTCGGGTTCGACGATGCGCTCGAGAATGTGCTGGGCCTTATATTTTGGCTCCGCGTCGATGAGCGGGGAAATCGATTCGAGGACTTCCTCGGCGGCCTGGAGGAACTCGGTTTCCCAGGGAGATCTGGCCCTGAGATCGTCGAGAACCTGCTTTATGTAGGAATTCATTCGGCCCTCCTTGTAGGCTTTTTGGGAACAATGATTGTGGGGAAAATCGCATCACGCGACTGAATTGATTGTATACCGACTTATCGAAATCGTAAAGGCGAATCCAATATCAAACCGCCATTTTATATATCGAAACTCCGCCCGTCATCATAAAAACTATTGTAATTATTTGTCATAAAATTAATTCCTATACAATGAACGGGCCGTTTCGGTTCTCCTGCGAGCCAAAACGACCCGCAGGAGACTGGACTTAAGGCGATTCAGGCTCCGGTATCGGCGGCGCCCGACGGCGCGGATGCCGTACCGTTCGCCGAGCCGGATGCCGTACCGGCCTCACCGTCCGCGCCGGTTTTCGCGGGAGCGGATTCCGTATCGGCGGCCCCGGACTGGCCTGCGGCGTTTTTGCGCGCTTCCCCGACGTCCCCGCGCGTTTCATCCGCCCCATCCTTCTTCCGCTCGACTTTGACCGAAATTATCCTGTGTCCTTCCATTTCCTGGACCGTAAACAGAAGATCTTCGGCTTCGATCTTTTCCTGCCGGGCGGGGATGCGGCCGAACAGGTCGAATACGTAACCGCCGAGGCTTTCAAAATCGCCCGACGGCAGGGAAAGGCCCAGTGATTCGTTCAGATCTTCGAGCCTCGCCCTGGAATCGCAGAGCCAGGCATCGGGGCCCAATTTGACTATGTCCTCGGGTTCGTTGTCGAACTCGTCCTGGATTTCGCCTACGATTTCCTCGATGATGTCTTCCATGCACACAATGCCCGACACGCCGCCGTATTCGTCGACCACCACTGCTATGTGAACCCTGCGGCGCTTGAATTCGCGCAAAAGCGCGTCGATACGTTTGGTTTCGGGCACGAAATACGGTTTGCGCATAATGTCGCCGACGGCGACAGCCGTTTTGCGCACCAGGGCGCCCAGAAGATCCTTCGCGTAGAGGACGCCGACGACGTCATCCATGGTTTCGCGGTATACGGGAATGCGCGAATGGCCCGATTCCACCACCGCGGCCAGGATTTCCTCAGGCAGTGCGTCGAGGGAAAGAAACACCGTGTCGGTCCTGGGAACCATGACTGCCTTGACCGTAGTCTCGGAGAGTTCCTCGACGCCGCGGATCATCTCTTTCCGCTCTTCGTTCCCGATGTCGGATTCGACGCCGTCTTCCTTGCGGTGCCTGAACAGATCCAGTATGCCGCTCACGATATGCGCTCCGGGGCAAGCGAGGCGAGGATGGATTCCTGTTCCTTCAGCATGGGTTGTTCGGGGTCATTGTCGGGGTGATCCATTCCCGAGAGATGCAGGATTCCATGTACGATCAGGCGCTTCAGTTCCTCGTCCCGTTCGACCGAGAAATCCGCGGCGTTCCGGTCAAGGGCCGGCAGGCTGATTACAATGTCGCCGGCGAGGAAAACGGACTCCTCGCCTTCCTTTACTTTTTCACCGAGCTCGAAGGAGAGCACATCGGTCGCTTCATCCTTGCCGCGGTACTCCCGGTTCAATTCCCGTATAAAATCGTCGCCGCAGAAAAGGATCGAGAGTTCCCACCCTTCCGCTCCGCGGCGGTCGAGCACGGTTTCGGCGAACGACGCGGCGCGCCCGAGCCACTCAGGCTCGGAAATGTCGCGCCAGGAGACGGCTGCCCGGTTCATTTTTCCTTGTCCTTGGATTTGGGATATTCGATGCGGGAATGGAAATGCCCCGCGAGTATGCGGGTAAAACTGTGCCGGACCGTTTCCAGGTCCTTCATCGTCAGACTGCAGTCGTCGAGTTGCCCCGAGGACACTTTGTCCATGATGATCTGCCTGATGAATTCCTCGAGACGGGGCAAGGTCGGTTTTTTCAGGGTGCGCGTAGAGGCTTCGACGGAGTCCGCAAGCATCACGACACCCGCTTCGCGGCTCGAAGGCGGGTCGCCCGGATAGGAAAAATCCTCGACGCTCACGTTGGGATCGGCTTTTCTCGCCTTTTCGTAGAACCAAACGATGACCGAATTGCCGTGATGCTGGGCGACGATATCGACGACGGCCTGCGGCAACCCGAGTTCGCGCGCCCTCTCCTGCCCGAGCTTGACGTGGCTCCGTATCACCGTCGCCGAAAGCCGTGGATTGATGTCGTCGTGACGGTTCACACCTTCCTGGTTTTCGACGAAATATGTCGGCTGGTCGATCTTGCCGATGTCGTGGTAATACGCGCCGACGCGCGCAAGCAAGGGATCGGCGCCTATGTCCCTCGCGGCCGATTCGGCCAGATGGGCGACGTTCACGGAATGACTGTAAGTGCCCGGCGCGATGGTCAGGAGCTGTTTCAGGGCGGGGGCATTGAGGTCCGAAAGTTCCATCAGTCTGAATCTGGTCGGGATATTCAGCGTCTGCTCGAGGATGGGCAGAATAGCCACAATAAGGGAACCGCCGACAAAACCGTTGAATGCCTGCAACCCGGCGATGCCCAGGATGGTTCTGAAGGACAATCCCGACTGAACGGTAAGCACCAGGGCGAGCAGCGCCTGTACGCCTGTCTGCAGGACCGCCGCTTTCACGAGGCTGATGCGGCTGGACGCGGTACTGACGGTGAGACTGGCGGCAATGCCCGACAGGAGGACCATGAGGACGATGTGCGCGTTGAGGTTGGAGCCCGCCGCGGCGAGCAGGGCAAGAAGCATGGAATACAATACGCCGAACCGGGTTCCGGACACGGCGGCAGCGAGTCCTACAAAAAGCGATGCGGGAAGGAAATACGCCCCATCAAGGGGGCTTCTTCCCGTAGCCGCCCCGTTGACGGCCAGGACGGCGATCAGGAATGCGAGCGCAGAGCCCATCGTCACGAAACCGAGTCCCCGATCCAGTCTGGAGCCGTACAGTCCTTCTTTTCCGAGTACGAGAATCCCGAAAACGACGGCGGCTACGAGGAGTCCCAGGCCGGAAAGAAGCATGCCCACATCGGCGCGCGAGACGGCTTCGCGCACGGCCATGAGCCTGGCAAAGTCGTCGTCGCTGACCATATCGCCTTTGCGGATGATGAGTTCGTTCTTTCCGACATCCCTGCGCACGGGTTCGACGCGTTCCCTCGCCCTCTTGAGACGCTCTCCGGACTGCTTTTCGTCAAAAAAACCGTTCTCGGTGACGAAGGCGAGAACGAGCGACGCGGTATAGCCCGAGAGCGGCCGGGCCAGATGCCGGTCCTGAAGCTCGCGTTCGACCGCTCCGGGCAAGCCGGAAATGGTTATCATGCGCGAAAACGGCAATTCCTCGGAGGAAGCACCGCCATCCTTGAGGCGACCCAGTTCGAAGTAATCCGGATTGTAGGAGTCCATGCCCTCGGAAGGCACGAGAAACACGCCGTCATACATGAGGCTCTCAAGCACTGAATCGGCGTAGAGAAAGGCCTGGGAACGCAGGGGGGATCGGACGAGCGCGGCGAGTTCCCGGTTGTTGAGGACGCCGGGGAATCTGCTCTCGACCATGAGATAGAGAGTTTCTTCGGCGGTATTCGCGGCGATGAGTTCCTGCACGTATTCCCGATATTCGCGGAGGCGATTGAGGTTCCTGGTGCCGAGGGCGGTATCGATCGTAAACACGGGAAGAACAAGGCGTTCTTCCGCCCGGACTCTGAGGAGGGTCGCCGCCCTGTCGATGTAGCTCACATCCTTGCCCGCCGAAACGTCCTTTTCGGCGATCTTCCCCGCTTCTATTCCGTTGAAATCACCACGGGCGGCGATGGAACCGGGACCCGCCAGCATCAGCGCGAGCACACTTGCGAGGATGCAGGCCGCGAGAACTCCAAAGTACTGGGGGTCGCTCCGGAAGCGGGTCGCAAGTTCCGGATTCCGGATTCCGGCGATACGGGTTCTATTCCGATTCATAGGCTTCAATGATTCTCCGGACAAGCCGGCTGCGGACTACGTCGCGGGCGTCGAGTCTGCTCACGAAAATGTCGTCCACGCCGGAAAGCACTTGCAGGGCATGCACGAGTCCGGATTCGGTCTTGCGCGGCAGGTCGATCTGCGTGACGTCGCCCGTGACCACCGCCTTGGTGTTTTCGCCCAGGCGGGTGAGGAACATTTTCATCTGTTCCTTGGTGGTGTTCTGCGCCTCATCGAGGATGACCACACAGTTGGCGAGGCTGCGGCCGCGCATGTAGGCGAGCGGCGCTATTTCGATCGCTCTGCTTTCCTCGAGTTTTCTGATGGTTTCATAGGGAATCAGCGCTTCCATCGCGTCGTACAGAGGCCGCAGATAAGGGCTGATCTTCTGCACGAGATCGCCCGGCAGATAGCCGAGGCTCTCGCCCGCTTCCACCACGGGGCGTGTGAGTATGAGTTTCCTTCGCGACTTGCCGAGCAGTTCCCGCAGGGCCCATGCCATGGCGAGATAGGTTTTCCCCGTGCCCGCCGGACCTACGCTGAAAGTGAGGTCGTAATCGGCGAGCCCACGCAGGTACAGGGATTGGGGTTTGCTGCGCGGAAAGACTTTGCCGAAGCCGCCCGGAATCTGGATGCACGTGTCGAAGAAATCGGCGCAGCGTTCCCTGCCCGAGTCGGCGGCGGAGCCGTTGGTCCCGTTGCCCCCGTAGGAACCCGAACCCGTGGTACCCCTGGAGCCCGAGGATTCTCCGCAGGGCGTAAGCTCCGCGTGAAGGGCGATTATGAGGTCGGGAGTGGCGGGCATACCGCCTTCGATAGCGGCGGCGGCGGAAGCGACCAGTTCGGAAAAGAGAGTCTGCACCGCTTTGTCCGGACTTTCGACATAAAGTTCGTTTCCGCGGCTCAAGACCCTGGCGCCCAGAAGTTTCCCCATGACGCCCAGGTTGTAGTCGTTCGGCCCGCAAAGCTCGGCGAGCCTTTCCGTATCCTCCAGCACGATTCCGGTAGTGTCCAAATGCGCTCCTGCGTGAACTGTATCCTTTTGGCGCGAGGATGCACAACTCCCCGCCGCCATGGCGCCATGATCACTGCGCATAGGCACCGTCCGCATAGGCGACCCGGGCCGCCATTTCGGGTATATCCTTCCAGGTCACGGAAAGCGAGAACGAAAATTCCATCTTGTAGTACGGTCTGCTGTCACCCGGATCGTAGAGAGTCGGTTCCATGGCGAGAGTAGCCGCGAGATCCCAATCGTGCAGGTCCTGCTCCATCGCGATGCTCAGGGTTTTCAGTTTGAAAGAGCCGCGTTCGAGCGCGCTGCGGTCCCAGATCGACACCGAATCCAGAAGGTCGGTGAAGAAGTTTTTCCGGTAAAGCCCGGGATCGAAGGAGGCTGTGGCGGGCAAGATCGCAGTCCAGTAGCGCCAGGCGCTCCTGTTGGAGGAGGCGCCGGAAAATTTGAGCGAAAAACCCTTCCCGATCGAAACGGAAAAATCGAGCGAGAGGTTGATGGCCGAATCCGTGTATCTGACCAGATTCTGGACCAGACTGAGATTCGCCGATGCGGCGAGCGAAACCGCCTTCCCGGAACCGGCGGCCTGCGCCGCTCCCTGCGCCGCTCCCGGTGCCCCGCCGGCCGTTCCGGCCGCGGGTTTGGTAGTGCCTGTCGATCCGCCTCCAAGGACAGGCTTGAAGGAAATGGCCGCCTCGTATGGTCTGAAGGATTCGGTTCCATCCGTGACCCACTGCCCGCCCGAGAAATCGTACCCCTTGGCCTTGCGCATCGCAAAGCTCGCCGCGAAGCTGCGGTACTTCAGACTGCTTACGCTGGAAAGCGGTGCGGCAGCGTCGAAATCCCAGGCGAAATCCGATTTGAGCACGGGCCAGGGAGCCTTCCCCACAGTGACTCCGGCCGAAAGCGTCAGGGGTTTTATCGCCCCGTTCTCGCTTTCCTGCCCGATACTGCCGTTCACCGCCAGATCGACCAGATTCGAGTCCAGATTCAGGCGGGTCGAATAGAGTTCGAGCAGGGGCGGAAGCGCTGCCGAAAGCGTGATTTTCTGCGTCGCGGCGCCTGTCCTGGCGCCTATGACGAGGGCGAGTGAGTGCGCTTTCACGGAATCGCGGTTCCAGCCGAAATACGTCGTCTTGTAGAGCGGTTCGACATCGGGCCATATACCTGTAGAAATACCCGTATAGGAATCCGACAGCCACTCGGGCGAAATGGACCAGGTCAGTCCGGATGGCGACCAGAGGGAATCGTTCCCGAAGGGTCGGAATGCCGCCGAAATCGACGAGGAAAGGGCCGTTTTCCGGTAGCGCCAATCGGCGAGGATGTAAGGATGCACTGTCGCAGGCGCACTCCGCTCGTCTTCGAAAAGAGGCCTTGTCTGGTCTTGCGCATCGAAGGCGAGCGAGGCTCTGAGTTCACCGCGGGCGTCGGGCGTATAGAGGCGCGACTGGAGTCCGAGGCCGCCCTTCCATGACAGCAGCATGTAATAAAGGGCAAAATCGATATCTTCAGGATTCAACCAACCGCCGGACTTGAACTTGTCTTCCGCAAACGCGCTGCCGGAGCCCGTCCAGTCGAGGCTGAAGCCGAGGCCCGCGGGAGCCGCCCCGCCTGTGGAAGCCGCCCCGCTCGCGGGAGTCGTCCCGCTCGCGGGAGTCGTCCCGCCCAGCCGCAGGAAATTTCCCGACGCCGACAAAACGGCATCAAAGAGCTTGACCGAGTCCGGATAGAAAAATTCCCGCCGGGGATCGTAGTTCTGGACCGCCCCCAAAGTGTTGGACGGCAATGCTTTGCTTCTCCATGAGGCCAGGGATTCGAATTTGGCCAGCCGAAATGACGACAGGACGGGAGAAATACCCGGAGTCCAGGTTCCGGAAAGCGCGAGTTTTTGCGTAAAAGCGCTCCGCTTGGCGGGCGCCTCCGACGCGGTTCCGGCGCCCGTGAGCATGCCGAGCCAGTTCGAATCGTCGCCGCGGTTCCGGAAATCCTTTTCGAACCATGGATCGGACCAAAGGGGAAGCGAGAGCGACAGATCGAGGTATGAGCCGGATTGCGACCACCTGTTTTTCAGCGAAAAATCCAGCCCGAAACGGAAGGGCAGCTCGGCACCGAGCAAGGCCGCTTCGTTCCAGTCGGAAACATAGCCCGAAGCTGCGTCGAAGGGCGAATAAAGACCATTGGACTGAAGGAAAAGGTTCCGGCTGACTCCCAGTCCCGCCGAAAAATCGATGCTCCCCTTGGGGGTCAGGACAAACTTGCCTTCGACACCCACATGAACGCCCAGGGCGCCGTAAAGATCGGCCAGAATCCTGAGCATCGAGCCGGGGGCATTTCCCCCGACACCTGCGCCAGCCGTGCCAGCCGTGCCAGCCGTGCCTGCCGCGCCGGACCCGGCCTCAGGGATGCCCGTCTTGCGAAGGAAAATGCCCGAACGCTCGACCGTTCCGTCAGCCGCCTGGCCGCCCTGGATGACGGAAAGGAAACCCGTCTTGGCGGAAGCAGTTTCGCGGGCTCCGATGAGGTAGGTGGTGGTTTGCAGGAAAGCGCCTTCGCGCGACCGGATTCCGAATACGGGATGGAATACTATTTCGTCGCTCGGATAGTAGAAAAAAGGCAGCCAAAGCACGGGAATTCTTCCCAGGTAGAGCACGGCGTCTTGTATCGCCCAATCGCCCGAACCGAGAAGCCACACTTTTGAAGCATGAAGCGAATAATGCGGTTCGGGATCGTCGCAGGCGGTCGCCACCGCATCCTCGAAAAGCACGAGTTCGTCGCTCCTCCTCAGCACCGAAGCGGAGCGTAGACTCGTTGTCCGCACGCCGGTCTGGGCAGAAGGCTCCAGGTCGAAGCCTCCATCGAGAAACACGCCCGAATAATCGTCCAGATCGACCGCAATTTTGCTTCCGGTAAAGCGGTCGGACCTTCCCTTGCCTTCCCTGTCGTACTGCACCGCACCTTCGGCTTCGACCGCATTGTTTTCCCTGTCATAGCGGATACGCTCGGCTTCGAGCCTGTGCGAAAAACCATCGGGCGTGGTCACAGTGAGGCGGACACCGCCCGACAGATCCACGATCGGACTCGCGGGCGACTCAAACGCCGATGATTCCATGGTGAAATACCCGAGGGAAGAAGCCTGCTCTATCGCAATGA
>JBDKUJ010000161.1:0-4878 GCA_039679665.1 Rectinema sp.
GAGTCGGTGTCATCCCGCAGAAAAGTTTCCCAGGGGCCCAGAAAATCGTCGGGAAGCTTGGGCAGGGCGCGGAGTACGGCATCGATTTCACGATGGGAAGGCTCGAAGCGCCGATTGGCCATGAAAAGCGTTGCGGCGGTGTAATGAATGAAACCCGCTTCGGAAACCAGACGGAAGTATGGATCGCCGGAAACCAGGGCTGCACCCATGTCCTCCAGATAGTGTTCCATTTTGGAGGAAAAACTGTAGCGCAGGGCTTCCCACGCGCCTTCCGGGAAGGAGCCGAGTTTTTCGCGCACGTGCAGGATCCATCCGGACGAGCCGAACAGGATGCGCGAGGTCATGAGCCGGTACAGCGGATAGGTGCCCGAGTTTTTGAGGAGCTTGATGTGATCCATCGGATGATCGAGCATCGCGTCCATGCGGCGAACACTCTTGTATTCGATGCGTACCGGTATGCCGCTGAGAAAGAAGCGGTCCTTGCTGCGGCCCGTGGCCGTTTCGAACGCCCCGGGATCGCCGAAAGCCTTGCGCCGCCTGTCCGCATGGGGAATCGCTCCGCGATGATACACGTCGATGACAAGGGCAAAATAGGGATCGTCCGCATGAACGTCGGAACGCTGGTCTATCGCGATGCATTCGACGTTTTTCCAGGCCGATACAGCATCGGTGAGGAATGCGCATACCGTTTCGACTTTATATTTCATGCCGCTCCAGCCTTTACCCTCTGCATACCGGATTGTATCATGTGACGGTGCTTTTGCAACACAATCTGCGGCCCCCGGAGGGCGGGAAATTTCTGGCGGTCGCAATCTCCCCGCCGGGCAATGTCGCCCGAATACTGCGCGAAGCCAAAACCGGAGCTTTCCGCGCGGGAGGATCGCCCGAAGCGCTGTCATTCCCTGAGGCTCTTTTTCTGGCTTTTTTCGCATTCCCCGCGAAAATGGAGCTCCGAATCCTGCGGAAATGCTTTGCCGGGTCCGCTGCCCGGATTTTCGACGCCTTGCCCGCACGCCTCGTTTCGGACGATCTGCACGGCCTGCACGAATGCGGCGGTTTTCTGTATGTAAAACCGGGCGGAACCTATGACGCCCGGTCCGCCGCAAAAGCCGCCCTCGCTTTTGGCGCCGAATGCGCTCTTGTACCGCTCGATTCCCCTCCCCTGGAACCGGCGGAAGGCTTTTTATGCTGTAAAGGCGTATCTTGTGATGGGGTTCCGGCGTTTTCTTTCGGGCACATGGATGCCGTGCTGTATTCTTTCGGAGCCGGGAAAGACCCCCTGACCGCCCTTTCGTGGGTGGAACTCGCCAGAGTGCCGCGAAGGACCGGTCCGCGAAAACCAGTTTCGCCTTCCTGAAGATCATGTGCCCGTGCTATATCTTTACTGAAAAATGATCCGGAGGTCAGATGAAATCCAGAATCGCGATCGCCCTTTTCTTTGCGGCCGCCTGCCTGGCGGTTCCGGCGCAGGAAATTACTTCCGTCGCGGCCGAACTCGGCACTGGCGGTCAGCATTTCAAGGGCGGCCAGACCATCTCGATATCAGCAGGCCTTCAAGTGCCGCTTTTCGTCCTTCCCGAGTCGGCCGGCGCAATCGAATCCCGTCCGCTGGGCCTGGGAGGATCCTTCGGCCTGACCTATCAGTATTTTGTGGCCGATCATATCGCGCTGGGGGGAAGCTTTTCAGGGGCTTTCAACGGCACGGTGGGCGGAAGAAGCCTGTTCATCGCTCCGCTTTCGTTCAGGACGGCCTATTGGTGGGGAAAAATGCCGATGGAGTATTTCGCGTCCCTCGATCTGGGGGGAAGCATTATGCGCCTTTCCGGAAACGGTATGATCACACCATTCGCAAAAGCCGGCGGCGGCGCATTCTACCTGATCAACGGGTCCTGGAGCGTCGGCGCCCAGGCCTTCTGGTGGTTCATACCCGAAATCCACTCGGGAAGCTATTCCGCTTTGACGCGATACGGCAACATCGCGGAAATCTCGGCGGCTGCCGTGTATCATCTCTAAAAGGAGGGCGCAATGAACAATATTTCCAGCGGAACAAAAGCTCTCCGTGCGGCACTCGCCATTCTGGCGATTCTGGCCATGGCAGGGCTCGCGGCATCCTGCGACAACGGCTACGGGATATTCAAAAGCATCCAGCTCGAAACCGAACAGGTAGGTACCGATATTTTCAAATCGGCATCCGTGAAAAAAATAGTTACGGATGGAACGGATTATTTTGCGGCGAGTTCGAAACTCCATCGCCGGCCCGTCGGCGGCAGCACCTGGGAACTCATATCCCCGATCGGCAGTTCGAACTACTTCGCGACCGGGCTGGCCGCCAGCGGGGCTACGTTGTATGTGGCGGCAGCGAATCCCGTCAATAATTCGCTTATCGGCGTGTATACCTCGACCGATTCGGGCGACACATGGACGGCGCTCCCTGACCAGCCTGCCCTGGCTTCGGGCGAAACACCGCAGAATTTTTTCATGGCCAACGGCGTTCCCTTCCTGCTTACCCGCCTGGCCGGAGCGACGGGGAACTACACTTTGTGGGAATACGGTACGGCCACTCCCGCCACATGGACCGGTATTCCGGCTCTGACCGGCCTTTCCGAGCCCGTCGTCTCGGTCGAATGGGACGGTACTTCGTATTGGGCGGCTTCGGGCAAGAAACTTTATTCCAATGCCTCCGCCGCGGCCCTTGCAGAGGTCGCCGACCCTTCGGGAGGAACCAAGACCTTCGTTTCACTGTTTGCCGACGGCACTACGCTGTATGCCGCGTGCGACGACGGAACCGCATACGCCTGGGATGGTGCCGCATGGTCCGCTTTTCAGACCCTGGCTTTGGGCGTCAAACTCGGCGCCATGGCTTCGGTCCCCGTTTCGGCGATCGTAAACAGGCTCCTCGTCGCCAGGTACGATTCCAGCTACGGCTATCTGGAATACGATTGGGCCGCTTCCACGCCACATGCGGGCGCAGGCGGAGTCCTTGCCAACGAAAGTTCCTATTCGACCACCGTGTCTGGCAAGCCCGTGAATTCCTTCTTTTATGACGGGAATGCCGCTTCGGGTACTCTTTTCGCCTGCCTGTCCGCAGGGGCGGGAGGGTACGGACTGTATCGCAATGTCTGGGACGGAACTGTCTGGGGCGGGTGGATCGCCGAATGAGGAATAGCCGAATGAGGGGTAGATGAGCGCCGCTTCCGGAGATCCGCTTTTCGCGTCCGCCCGCGGCCGGAAAGGTCCGGCCGCCGCTGACGCCGGCCCGGACGACACCAGCTCCGGCCTGGCCAGAGGCCAAGCCTCAGGCCAGGCCTCCGGCAACGACCCCGAATCGGTGTTCGGAATCGCGCCCGACCCCGCCGAACCGCTTGCATCCCGCATGCGACCCCGCACGCTCGATGAATTCGTCGGTCAGGAACATATTGTCGGACCGGGCAGGCTCCTGAGGCGCGCCATACAGAAAGACCAGCTTTCTTCCCTCATTTTTTCCGGCCCTCCCGGCACGGGCAAGACTACCCTCGCCCGCGTCATCGCCAACGGCACGAAAAGCCGCTTCATATCGCTCAACGCAGTGCTGACCGGTGTGGCGGACATCCGTCTGGCGATCGAGGAAGCGCGCAGACACCGCGAACTGTACGACCGGAAGACGATCCTGTTCGTCGACGAAGTCCACCGCTGGAACAAGAGCCAGCAGGACGCTCTGCTGCCCTGGGTCGAAAACGGCACGGTGATCCTGATCGGCGCCACGACCGAGAATCCATTTTTCGAAGTGAACCGCGCCCTGGTGTCGCGGTCGAGGGTGTTCCTCCTCAAAGCCCTGACGGGCGACGACCTCGCCAAGGCCGCGTCCATGGCGCTGACGGACCCGGTGCGCGGCTACGGCGCTTGGAAGGTACATTTTGCCGAGGGCGCTCTGGAGCATCTGGTCGACACCGCCGACGGCGACGCCCGGAGTCTGCTCAACGCTCTGGAGCTCGCCGTGGAAACCAGTGTCGACCATTGGCCGCCGCCGGAAGGCTCGGAAGTATTCGTGTCCATGGCCGCCGCCGAAGAAAGCATCCAGCGCAGGGCGGTTCTCTACGACAAGGACGGAGACTACCATTACGATGCCGCGAGCGCCCTTATAAAGAGTATCCGGGGCTCCGATCCGGACGCGGCTCTCTACTGGCTCGCCAGAATGGTCTATTCGGGCGAAGACCCGGCATTCGCGTTCAGGCGGATGCTGATTTCGGCCGGCGAAGACATAGGCCTCGCCGACCCCGCCGCCATAGGAGTGGTCAGCGCCTGCGCCCAGGCTTTCGACAGGATTGGAATGCCGGAAGGCCAGTTCCATCTCACACTCGCCGCGCTCTATCTCGCCACCGCGCCCAAATCCAACTCGGCGTTGGGGTATTTCGACGCGCTCAAGGCCGTCGAAGAGGAAGGCGCGGAAGTGCCCGATCACCTCAAGGATGCGAACCGCGACGCCAAGGGGTTCGGGCATGGCGAGGGCTACAAGTACCCGCACGCCTACCACGATCACTGGGTCGCCCAGCAATATCTGCCCGATGCGCTCAAAAACAGGATTTTCTACAAACCGGGAGAACTTGGAGTCGAAGGAGAACGCAAAGCGCTCGTCCTGGCGCGGCGGGAAGCGCAGCTCTCGCTCTCCCCTGCGGACCTGGAAACTGGCGCGGACCGGAGCGAAGCGGGAAGCTCCATCTGGTCCCAGGAAGGCGAAAAGCGAGCCCGCTGGATGGCCAGGGCCGAGAGCACCGCCGCCGAACGCCTGCGCCAGGCCAGAACCGCCCTTTTCGACTCGGTCCGGCCGGGAAGATCCGACCGCGTGCTCGTCCTTGACGCACGGCGCGGTTTTTACATGCTGGAAGCCCTTCGCCGCTCGCC
>JBDKUJ010000162.1:0-3340 GCA_039679665.1 Rectinema sp.
GGTCGGCGGCGGTTTCGGCGCCAAGCAGGACATCGTCGTCGAGGATCTGGCCGGCTACCTCGCATGGACCACCGGCCGGTCCGTCCTCTTCCGCTATGACCGCGAGCAGGAATTCATCGCCAGCCGCACCCGTCACCTCATGGAAATCACCGTGAAGCTCGGCGCCCGCCGCGACGGAACGCTGACCGCGATCCTGATGCAGCTCGACGCCGACACGGGCCCCTACGGCCAGCATTGCCTGACCGTCCCCATGAACGCGATCTCGAAGAGCCTGCCTCTGCTGCTCTGCGAAAACGCGCGTTTCGAAGTGAAATCGTACTACACGAACCTCTCGCCTGCGGGCGCATATCAGGGATACGGCGCCCCGAAAGGCTCCTTCGCCCTGCAGACCGCTCTGGCCGAACTGGCCGAGGCGCTCGGCATGGATCAGCTCGACCTCATCGAAAAAAACAGAGTCCGCTCCGGTGCCCGCATCGAGATACTGCGTTCCCTGGGCGAAGGCCGCGAAGGCGCAGCCGTGACCCTGGGTGAATGCGGCCTCGGCGACATGATCGCGCGTGGCCGCGAGGCCTTCGGCTGGGAAAAGCCGAAACCCGCCGCACCCGGCCCGGATTGGCGCCTTGGCCGCGGCGCGGTGATAATCCAGCAGGGATCGGGCCTTCCCGGACTCGACGCCGCCAATGCGGAAATCCGCCTTCTCGCCGACGGCAGTCTCCTAGTACTCTCCGGTGGAGCCGACCTCGGCACGGGCCTCGACACTGTCACCGCCAAGACCGCGGCCGAACTCCTCGGCCTGGATATGGAAGATGTCTCCGTCATCTCGGGCGATACGGACATCACACCCTTCGACAAGGGCGCCTATGCATCCTCGGGCACCTACTTCTCGGGCAACGCCGCGCTCCGCGCGGCGGAAGACCTGCGCAGGAAGGTACTGGAAACGGCCGCCGGCATTCTGGGCGAAGCGGCGGAATTCCTGCGTATCGAACCCCGGGGCCGCGTGGTCGGACGCAAGGGCGAAATAAGTCTGGCGGAGCTCGGGCATCTGTCGGTCCAGGGCGAGCACCACGGCGAACTCGTGGGCTTCGGCAGTTTCAAGACCGATCATGCGGCATTCCCCTACGGGGCCCATTTCGCCGAAGTCGCGGTGAATATCCGCACAGGCGACGTGGTATTGAGGCGCTTTCATGCCTACCAGGACTGCGGCACGCCTATCAATCCTTCCCTCGCCTTAGGACAGATTTACGGCGCAATCATGAAGTCGGTAGGCCATTCGCTTTGGGAAGAGATGATCTACGACGAAAAAGGTCGTTGCCTCAATCCGAATTTCACGGACTACAAAATCCCCACGATCAGGGAGGTCCCGGCCGATCTCCATGTCGAGCTGATGCCGGTCGAGGACGAGGTCGGCCCCTTCGGCGCCAAGAGCGTATCGGAAATATCGGTGAATGGCGCCGCGCCGGCCATTTCCATCGCCATTCACGATGCATCGGGAGCCTGGCTCCGCGAGTGGCCATTCACGCCGGAGCGCGTCCTGAAGGCTCTCGGACACCTGTAGAAAAGGACTTCGGAACGGCCCGCAGCGGTCAGAACCGGCTGTGGGCGCATTCGGCCGCGGCCGGTTTTTCTTGACTCGGGCGGCACGCCGGCCTAGGATTAGTCCAGGATTGGTTCAGGACCGGTCCAGGATTGGTTTTCGGCTGACGCATTGGTATCCGCCCCGGAGGTCCGCCCGTGACAAGACCTGCGTTTGCGTTCGCCTTTTCCCTGTTCGTTCTGGCTTCCTTCGGCACTTCCGCAGTATCGGCCCAGACAGTCCTCAAGCTTGCGCATCTGAACCCGCAGCGTCCATTCGACATTCCCTCCGCAGCCATGGCTTCGGTCTTCAAGCAGGAAGTCGAAAAATATTCCCATGGAACCATTCAGGTCGAGATTTACGCGGACGGTTCGCTCGGCAATGAAATCGAAACCATGACCCAGGTCAAATCGGGCATCGTGCACTCTTTCATCACCACGACAGGCGGGCTTGCGCCCTATTATCCGCTTATCGACATCACCGCCATGCCCTTCGCCTTTCAGTCCTACGAAGTGGCGTACCGCGTATACGACGGCAGCTTCGGCAGGGAGTTGGCCGCGGATATCGAAAAAAAAGCGGGATTCAAAGTGCTGGGATTCGGCGAATCGGGCGGTTTTTTCGCGATCACCAACTCCAGGCGACAGATCCGGAATCCAGGTGATCTCAAGGGTTTGAAAATTCGCACTATGTCCCTGCCGCTTCACCAGAATATCGTGCGTTCTCTGGGCGCCCTGCCGGTAACAGTCGCCTGGGCCGAAGTGTATGCCGCATTGCAAACCGGCGTCGCCGACGGGCAGATGAACCCCGTATCCATCATCTCCATGGCGAAATTCCAGGAAGTCCAAGGCTATATCACACTGCTCGATCTTCTTTACTCGCCTTATATCTGGATCATGAACCCGAAATTCTACGCGGGCCTCACGCCCGGAGAGCGGCGGATTGTGGACGAAGCGGCCCAAACGGCCATCATAGCGGGACGCGGCATGTCCCGGCTCATCGACGCTTCGGACAAAGGCCTTTCCGCACTATCCTCCAGGATGAGGGTATTTGTACCCGGCGCTTCGGAATTAAAACAGTTCCGGGACGCGACGATACCCGCCGCCCGCGAATTCATCGGCCGCCAGTATAAAAAGGAAGGCGAAACCCTGCTCGAACGGTTCTATGCCGCGATCGCCAGGGCCGAACGGGAGACAGACGACTGACGTTTCGCTTTTTCGCGATTGTCCGCATATGCCTCTCGGACGATTACAGACCGCAGGCGGCGCCCACTGCGAGACCTGCGCGGCCACGGATCGGGACAGTTCCCGGCCGCGGCCGCTTTAGGCTAGAATGGGGCAAATACGATGCCAATCATCGGAGGAATGAGATGGACCGGAACGGAATCGCCAGGCTGATCGCAGAACTCAAGACCAAGAAAATCGACATGAAGGGGAAGGACTTTTTCCTCACCTGGGAAAAGACCCGCGACGAAATCGACGCCACCTTCCTTGTGGCCGACATTCTGCGCGAGATGCGCACACTCAACATCAGCCCGCGGCTTTGGGACTCGGGCATTGCGGTTTCCAACTTCCGCGACAATTCGACCAGGACGCGCTTTTCCTTTGCCAGTGCCTGCGATCTCTTAGGTCTTTACGTCCAGGATCTGGACGAGGGCAAGAGCCAGATTGCGCACGGCGAAACCGTACGTGAAACGGCCAATATGATCAGTTTCCTCACCGAAGCCATCGGTATCCGCGATGATATCTACCTGGGCGAGGGCGACAAATA
>JBDKUJ010000163.1:0-7619 GCA_039679665.1 Rectinema sp.
CGCCCGATCCCTCGGGGAACAGCACGACTACGGCACGAGTCTGCATTTCTTCCGCGGGCAGGTCGATGTCGCCGTAGCCGACATTTTCGTGTGTGTGGTAGCTGAGCTTTTTGTATTTTTCGGCCTGGCTGCGTACGAGGACATCGCCCAAGACCCATGTGGCGGCTTTTCCCACTTCGCCGCGGCTGTCTTCGGAGAGAATCTTGATGTCTGTTTTTACGACAGCGTCCGTCCAGTACTCGACCGTTTTGGGTTCCACTTCGCAGGTTCTGCGATCGATATCGAGTTTTTTCACCATGTACTGGGTGCCCAGGTGGATATAGACGGCGTTGTCGAAAATGAGTTCTTTGGCGCTCGGTCTGTCCATCTCGCCGACTACGCGCTTTTTGCCGCCGGTCGTGTCGACGATGACCACATTGTCGGCGGTGGCGGAACGCAGCGAGATTTTTTCGCTGGGGTAGCCTTCCGCGGACCAGAACCATCGTCCGCCCGAGTGCCTGACGATGCCTTCCTCCTCAAGGAGGTCCAGGGCTTCCCCGGTCAGGGCGGCACGGCCTTCGTCGCCCGAAGGGCCGAACGTTTCTCCATCGGCGAAGGGCAGTTCGAAAGCGGCGCATTTTACGTGGTCGGTGAAAATGTAGGCGTTGTCGGGATCTATGCGCGCGGTTTCCGGTTTCTGCGACAGAAAATATTCCGGATGCTTCGCAAGATACTGGTCGAGGGGGGAAGAATTCCCCACGAGAATGGCCAGCGAAACCGAACCGCGGCGCCCGGCCCTTCCCGCCTGCTGCCAGAAGGAAGCGAAGCTTCCCGGATAGCCCGAAACGACCGCGGCATCCAGTCCGCCTATATCTATGCCGAGTTCGAGGGCATTGGTCGATACCACACCGCGCAAGCTGCCCTCCCGCAGCTCTTTTTCGATCTTCCTGCGCTCCGATGGCAGGAGTCCGGACCGATAGGGGCTCACCCTGATCCTATTGTTCTCGTTCCAGGGATTTTCAAGGCTTTTGGTCATGTAGCTTGCGATGAGTTCGACCTGGAGGCGCGAACGCGCGAACAGAATCGTCTTGACGCCCCGCTTGAGGAGTTCGAGCGCAACACGCTGGGATTCGGTGGAGGAACTCCGCCTGATTCCCTGGACCGCATCCACGAGCGGCGGGTTGAAGAAAGCGAGCACTTTTGCGCCCGAAGCGGCGCCGTTTCTGTCCACGAGCGAAGTCGGTTCGCCCAGGAGCGCGGCGGCGAGTCCGGCAGGATTGCCTATGGTGGCGGAGCAGAATATGAACGTCGGGTATGAACCGTAAAACGCGGCGATCCGCCGCAGTCTGCGGATGACGTTGGCTACATGGCTGCCGAACACCCCTCTGTAGGCGTGCATTTCGTCCACGACCACATATTTCAGCGCAGAAAAAAACCGTATCCACTTGGGATGGTTGGGCAGGATGCCCGAATGGAGCATGTCGGGATTGGATATGACGATCCGGCCGGAATCGCGGGCCGCGACTCTCAGCGAGCCGGGCGTATCGCCATCGTAGGTATGCACCTTGATGGGCAGTGCGCCGCCCAGGGCAATTTCGTTCAGTTCGGCCTGCTGGTCCTGCGAGAGGGCTTTTGTCGGGAAAAGATACAGGGCGCGCGCGGCGGGGTCTTCCAGGAGACTCATGACCACCGGCAGGTTGTAGCAGAGGGTTTTGCCCGACGCAGTGGGCGTCACGACGACGAAATGCTTTTTGTCGCGTGCAAGAGCGTAAGCCTCGGCTTGGTGCGAATACAGTGAAGTGATTCCCCTGGATGCGAGCGCATCGCGCAACGGAAGCGAAAGATCATCGGGCAGGGGCACGGAAACGGCTTCCCTGGCGGGTATCCGCTCGACCCAGGCCAGTTCGCCCTGCCCTTGCAGCCATTCAAGGAAAGACTCCGTAAAATCGATGGCGCCTTTCGGATTCATGTTCTATACTGTACACACCCGTGGCCTTCCGGTAAACGGATGTCGGCATTTTCCGGAACATATGGTGGGCTTTGGCGGGCTCGGGCTGCTACGCCCCGGAATCGAAAGGCAGAGGTGAAAAAATGAACAAAGTGCTTTCCATCGTCCTCGGGGGGGGAAAAGGCACCAGACTCTACCCGCTCACGAAGGAGCGATCCAAGCCTGCCGTGCCTTTCGGCGGAAAGTTCCGTATCGTGGATATCCCCATATCCAATTGCATCAACGCAGGATTCCGGCACATCTATATCCTGACGCAGTTCAATTCGGCCAGCCTGCATCTCCATATTTCCCGTACCTACAATTTCGACACCTTCTCCGGCGGTTTTGTCGAAATGCTCGCAGCGGAACAGACGCTTGTCCATTCAGGCTGGTACGAGGGCACGGCCGATGCCGTGCGCAAAAATCTCATTCATTTCAGGCCGCAGCGGCCTTCCCACTATCTCATCGTTTCCGGCGATCAGCTCTACCGCATGGATCTGGCCGAGATGTTCCGGAAGCACGTCGAATCCGGATGCGGTCTTACGATCGCCGGCACGATGGTCGACAGGGCGAACGCCAGCTCTCTGGGAATCATGCAAATCGGCAAGGATTCCCTGATCCGCGAATTCATGGAAAAACCG
The DNA here is from genome assembly GCA_039679665.1 of Rectinema sp. Taxonomy (GTDB): domain Bacteria; phylum Spirochaetota; class Spirochaetia; order Treponematales; family Rectinemataceae; genus JBDKUJ01. The sequence continues at coordinate 2,608 of JBDKUJ010000163.1, forward strand.
GCCCCCACCAAGGACATTTCGTCCTATACCCTGCCCGACGAAGTCAGACCCTCGGGCGCTCCGCCCGAAAAAAAATATCTGGCCAGCATGGGCATCTACATTTTCAATGCCGAGCTGATGGAGCGCGCCCTCGAAAACGATTTCAACGATTTCGGCAAGGAAGTCATTCCCGATATCCTGTCCAAGGAAAAAATCAACGCGTATCTCTTCGACGGTTATTGGGAAGACATCGGAACGATCAAAAGTTTCTATGATGCCAACATCGGGTTGACCGATATGAATCCGGATTTCAACTTTTACGATGAAGACCGTCCGATCTACACGCACATGCGCAATCTGCCTGCGTCCAAACTGAACTATTCGACCCTGAACCAGGCGCTGGCCACGGACGGATGCATCATTACCAACGCGTCCATTTCCAGGTCCATCGTCGGCGTACGTACAATCATCGAGTCGGGAGCGAGTCTGGATGGCGTGGTATGCATGGGCGCGGACGATTACGAAAGCTCCGAGCAAAAGAAGCGCAACGCCATAGCCGGAATTCCCGACATCGGTATCGGCGGGGGAACCATCATCCGCAAATCGATCATCGACAAGAATGCGCGCATCGGTCCCAACTGCCGCATAGGCATCGATGACGTTCCCCGTCTCGACGGAGAGTACGCGACCCACTACATCGTGGACGGGATAATTGTAATTCCCAAGAATGCGATCGTACCGGCGGGCACGGTAATCTGAGCATGCCGCGGCGCCGGAATTCAGCCGGTGATCAGACGCATGGCCGCGGCGAGTTCGGGATCGGCGGAAACATAGTACCGTTCCGATTCCTCACGGGTCAGTCCGACCAGCTCGTGGCTCATATAGTGGATCCAGGTTTCATCCTCGGGCCTTTTTACGACGAGCTTGCGGCAACAATAGTCGGGTTCGATGGGAAGCCGCTCGGACAGGTATTCGCGGACTTTGAAGTCGTGCACGGCAATTTTCACGTCCTTGCGGGGCAGGCCGCGCTCAAGGATCACTTCCGTAAGGTAATTCACCGTCCGGCCCGAATCATAGACATCATCGACCAGCAGGACTTTGTCGCCCGCGCGCAGAAAGTCCGGGCTGTACGTCCAGCCGTCGACCCGCACCTGCTCGCGCTTGTTGATGTCGGAATATGAATGGGCGACCACCGCCGCATAGAAAACAGGCCTGTTTTCGCCGCGCACGAATTTGAAATACTCGCTCATCACGTTGCCCATGTAAGCGCCGCCACGCAGCGAAACATAGATCACATCGGGCACGAAACCGTCGCAATGAATCCTGTAGGCGAGCTTGAGCGCATTATTGCGCACCATTTCGTAGGATACGAATTCCTTGTTCACGTCACGCTCCACCGGCCGCGCGCATCTGTATGAATACGGTTTCACGCGGCGGTGGATGGACTATATCCTTACTTTTTCACGTAGGCAAGCGTTTCGAGTCTCTGTCCGTCGCGCGTAACCGTGAACACGATCTTTTTCGCGGCAGTATCGTTCAAAGCCGCATAGAATTCCCCGAGACCCGACACTTTCTTTCCGTTCACTTCGCTCACGATGTCGCCGATTTTCACACCCATGGACGCGGCGGGCGAACGGGCGATCACATTGGTCACATAGACGCCCGAGCCGACGCCCTTCGGCAGTTTCTCGCCGTCAAGCCTGTCCGAACCCAGGGACAGCACATCGAGACCGGGGAACAGATCGCGGTCCGAACTCGCGACATCCTTGTTCCGCGCGTCGATACGCACCTTGAGATCGATGCGCTTTCCGTTTCTGATTACACCGATCGATGCAGTGTTGCCCGCCGGGACGTCGCCGACCATCCGTACCAGCGAGTCCTGAGTCTTGATATCCTTGCCGTCGAAAGAAACGACGAAGTCACCGGGAAGGATGCCACCTTTCGCGGCGGGTCCGTCCAGGAACACATGGGCCACGAATGCGCCTTTTTTGCCCTCGATGCCCAGTTCCCTGGCATTCGCCTTGTCCGAATCGGAAGCGAGGAGGCTCACGCCCAGCCAGCCGTACTTTATCTGTCCATGCGCGATGAAATCATCGATCGCGCCTTTGACATTGTCGATCGGAATGGCGAACCCGAGACCTATGGAACCGCCCGTGGGAGAAGCGATCCAGGTGTTGATGCCCACCACTTCTCCCCGGATGTTGGCGAGCGCTCCGCCTGAGTTGCCTTTGTTGATCGCTGCGTCGGTCTGGATAAAATCGTTGATGTTCCCGTCCGGACCTCCGGAACGCCCGATGGCGCTGACTATGCCGGTGGTCATTGAGGAAACCAGGCCGTAGGGGCTGCCGAACGCGATCGCCCAGTCTCCCACTTCCACTTTGGAAGAATTGCCGAGTTTCGCCACCACAATACTCTTGTCGGGGCTCTCGAATTTGACCAGGGCGATATCCTTGCGTTCATCGGTACCGACAAGGGTTCCCGGAAATTCGCGGCCATCCTGCATGATGACAGTGATCTTGTCCGCATTGCCTGCGACATGATCGTTCGTCAGGACATACACAGTGTTCCCGTCGCGACGCACGATGACGCCGGAGCCCAGTCCTTCCTGCTTGTACGGCTGCGTCTGGCCATCCCCATTTCCATTGTCGTTCTGGGGGCCGAAGAAGAAGTCGAAGGGAATCGTGTCCTGGGTCTTTGAAGCCTCGGCGGCTTTTTCGACGACATCGAGTTCCACCACGGAAGGCGATACGGTGGCGGCGACGTAGCGAAAGGCGTTTTGCACCGCTTCCGCCTGAGAGAGGGCCGCTCCGGTTTCGGGGCTTACCTGGACTGCCGGACTTTCCGCGTCCAGGACGGGAAGCGAAGCGCCTGAGCCATTGCCCATGACTCCTGTGCCGCGGCCTACGAACGCGAACGCGAGGCCGAGAACGACGCCGAGAATGACGAGATTGGCGATGAAAAAGTTGCGTGAATACAATTTTTTGTGGAACGACATACGTGCTCCTGTGCTTCGACGGAAAATATTCTTCGTTTAATATAACCAAAAAAAGACCCCGCAGGTTACTGCGGGGTTTGCGTTCCTTGCCGTTTTTGCGGTAAAAGGAGCAGTCAGAACTGCCAGGAAGTCAGGGCTTCGGGACCGTTCTGCGTGATGAGAATCGTGTGCTCATAATGGGCGGATATTTTTCCGTCCATCGTCACGACGGTCCAATCGTCGCCAAGCACGCGAACGTCGCCCGTACCGAGATTGATCATGGGTTCGATGGCAAGAACCATGCCGGGAAGGATGCGGGGATTGGGCCCGGCCGATACATAATTGGGAATCTGGGGATCTTCGTGAATCTCGACCCCGACTCCGTGACCGCAATATTGCCTGACGACACCGTATCCCGATGCCGTGGCGAGACTGAAGACCGCCCTTGAGATGTCGTGGATGCGGGCGCCCTGTTTTGCCGCCGCGATACCCCGCACGAGGCACTCTCTCGTAACGCTCATGAGTTTTTCGGCTTCTGGAGAGACTTTGCCCACAGGCCAGGTGACGGCCGCATCCGAAAAATAGCCGTTCAAGTCGACGCCGGTGTCGATCCCTACAATATCCCCTTCTTCGAGGAGACGTTTTCCGGGGATGCCATGGATGACCGTATCGTTTACGGAAAAACAGAGCGTGGCGGGAAATCCCTCATAATCCAGAAAAGCGGGCCTTCCGCCCGCCTGTTCGATAAAATTCCTGGCGGAGGCGTCCAGATCGAGCGGCGAAGCCCCTGGCTTCACCATGGGACGCAGGCGCGAAAAAAGCTCCGAAAGGACAACGCAGGATGCCCGAATACCGGCGATCTGCTCGGGCGACTTGAGGCGGATCACCGGGATGCCTCGTGACCGCCGGAAGGCGGGGAAGCTGGGGCGGTCGGCAAAATGGTACGTTCTGGTTTCGCCCGCCCGCTGTCCTTGAAGATTCCGTCGAGCACGCCGTTCACGAACCTGAACGAATCTTCGGCGCCATATTCCTTGGCGATCTCGATGGCTTCGTCGATAGTGATCTGCGCGGGCATATCTTCCTGGTACAGCAGGGAATACGTGCCCATCCTCAGGATGGCAAGATCGACCTTCTTGAGTCTTTCGAAACTCCAGTTCTGGAGATGTGCGACTATTGCCGCATCGACATCGGCGATGTTTTCGATCGCTCCCGCCACGAGGAGTCTGGTAAAAGCCGCGGACTCCTCATCGAGCAGCTCGCGCTTGCCGGCTTCCATCCACGAAAACTGGAGAAGTTCCTTCAATTCCGTGCCGGCCGCATCCCATGCGTAGAGTGCCTGGAAAGCCAGGATGCGTGCTTTTCGTCTGGATGACACTTTGCTTCGTCCTTATCAGAAAACGAGATTTTCCTCGTAGACTTTGATCGTAGCTTCTTTCCGCAACTGGGTGATCAACTCGGTTTCCAGCTTGTCCATGAGGTCGGACTGCTTGCCGACGGCGACCTGATACGCGATGTATTGCTGGATCGTAACGTTCTGATTGCCGGGAACCGTATCGGAAAGACTGAGCTGCTTCTGAGCCATGAATTCATTGGCGCGTACGATCCGGTACCCCGTGCTGCTTTCGATGACGGGCGAAATGTCGCCGGCTTTGAGCTTGAATACCGCATCGAAAAGTTCCGGACCGAAGGTCGTCCGGTTCTCGGTGGTTTTTTCGAGATACAGGTTCGGAATCGACTTGTAGCCCGCCGCGTCGCCGGCGCGCAGATTGAGTTCATCGAACTTGCCCGGATTGATTTTGAGGGTAGCGGCCAGCCCATTGATGGTTTCCCTGGCTTTCTTGATGTCGGCATCGCTTTTGCCGCGAATATCGACATAGAGAATGCTGACGCGCATCGTGTCCGGCATCAACAGGGAAGACTTGGCAAGGTCGTAAGCCTTCAGAATTTCGTCGGCGGTCGGTTCGACAGTGGCCAGCTTAAGCTCGGCCGCTTTTTTGGTCTGTACATAGGCCTGGAACAGCAAGCGCTGGCGTGCGTACACTTTGGGCTCGACGAACAC
>JBDKUJ010000164.1:0-4435 GCA_039679665.1 Rectinema sp.
CCTGAGACCAGCGTCGGCTTCCCTTCGGCGACGGCCGAGATGAAAGCCTTCATTTCGGCGATATACGCTTCCTTGTAGCGCTCGAGGAAGAAGAACAGGGGTTTGTCCCCCGTGACGCCGGACTCGTTTGAAAGTTTCACTGTGCTCGGAGCGTCGTTCTCCGCCGCGGCGGCGCCCTTGGAGCCGAATACCTCGACCCGCTGGTCGTAGCCGTAGACGGCCTTGCGCGAGTTGTCGATCACGCCGAGCATTCCGTTCGCGAACTTCAGCGTTACGATGGCGGTATCGATGTCGCCGGCCTTGCCGATTTCCTCGTCCACCAGGACCGCGCCCTGCGCGAAAACCTCGACCACTTCGCTTCCGGCCTGGAAACGCGCCATGTCGAAGTCGTGGATCATCATATCGAGGAAAATGCCGCCCGAGACCGCGACGTAGGAAATTGGAGGCGGCGCAGGGTCGCGCGACGTGATCTTCACGATCTGGGGCTGTCCGACGGCGCCGGATTCGACGAGTTCGCGAACGCGGCGGAAATTGTGGTCGAAGCGGCGATTGAAGCCGACCTGGAGCTTGACATTGGCTTTCCTGACGGCTTCCAGGGCTGCCTTCACTTTGGGGATCGTCGTATCGACGGGTTTCTCGCAGAAGATATGCTTTCCGGCCTCGGCCGCCTTGATGATAAAGGTCGCGTGGGTATCGGTCGAGGAGCAGATGACGAGAGCCTGTATTTCCTTGTCCGCGAAGAGGACCTCGGGATCCTTGGTCACCGTCCGGACGCCGATGCTCTTGGCCCAAGCTTCGATCTGGGGCGTCATGTTGACGTCGGCGACGGCTTTGAGTTTGGCCTGGGGCATGAAGTACGCGATGTTCTCGGCGTGAATCTTGCCAATGCGGCCGGCACCGATGACGCCAACGACGATGGAATCGGACATGTGAACCTCCTCGTTCCATAGCATAACGACAAAATAGGGTTTATGAAAACGTTTCCACTATCCCTTATCCTAACTTTTCCTTGTAACTATGTAAAGAGACCGAACCAGTTTTAAAAGTCTGTTGGTTCGGGAAATGGCCACGCATCTGCTCAGGAACAAAGAAAGGACAGACTCTTCTCGATGGCGGCCCGGAGTTCTGCCTCCGGCAGCGTCTGGATCGAGGGCGAAAAAGCCTCGAAGGAGTAATCGCCCTTATAGCCGAGCGAATCGAGGCGGACGATCTGCTCCCTGTTTTTCATCCGGTCGGCAGGCCCGACGAGGATGCGATGCGCGTCGCGGTAGGCTTCGACCGGTATGTCGACCTCGACGCCCGACACGTGGACGAGGCCGGTGAAGGAGACATCATAACTCTTGCCGAGCACGGTCAGATCCTCGGGACCGATGTGGTGGTGGAAGGTGTCATGGACGATCTTGTAGCAGGCAAAACCCGATTTCCTGATGGCCTCCTGGGCGTTGACGAGGGAGGCGAGGGAGGAAATGGAGAAGCCAAGAGGTTCGATATAGCCCAAGAGTCCCGCTTTTTCGAAGGCAGGGCCGAAGGCTTTGAGCGCGTCGACGGTCTCGAGCATGCGCTGGGCGGGACTGCGCGAGTCGTCCGCTTCGTTGTTCGGGCAGAGCACAATGGCCGGGCAGCCTATCGCCGTGGCCATGGCGATGAGGTCCACGAGGTCCTCGTTCGCCTTGACCCGCGCGGAGGCGAGGTTGAATTTCTGCAGTGCGTTGATTGATATGACCCGGATTTCGCGCCCGGCCGCGATGCGTGCCGCTTCGGCCGGCATTAGCCCGTCGATGGGGTCCTTCCCGCCGATATCGTTCCGGAGTTCGACCTTTCCGATACCGAGGGATGACGCCAAGTCGTAAAACTCGACCAGACTTAACGAAGGGGCGATAATTCTGTTCAGACTGAAACGTTTCCTGTCAATCACGGCGATTCTCCTTATTCTTCCACCTCTTCCAAATCCTATGGCATACATCCGGCTAATCACTTGCAGAGCCGTGCGGCTCACGATTCACACATACACGATGCTCTTTCGACGGAAAGACTCCGTCAGCGCAAAGGCCACTTCCGTCGCCTTCGTCCCGTCCTGCGCCGAGACAATGGGCTTTCTCCCTTCGAGGGCGCAATCGACGAATTCCTGGGCCTCCGCAAGAAAGGCTTCAGAGAAGCGCTCGTAGAAATCCTTGACGCATTCGACTCGGGCACCGCCTGCGTCGAACAGTTCAACCCTGTTCCTTGCCGGGGTCATGCCGATCTTCAAAATACCCTTGCTGCCCACGATTTCCGTATGGGTATCGTGGCCATGGAATGCGGTCCTGCTGACGGAGAGCACGGCCATCTTGCCCGAGCGGAAGCGGGCCAGGGCGACGGTATTGTCGGCATCGTTCACAGCGGCGAACTCGGGGTGCACGAAGCTACCGCCTATCGCGTGGACGCTCTCGACTTCATCGCCCAGGAACCATCGGGCCAGATCGATGTCATGCACGTTCATGTCGAAGAATATCCCGCCGGATGTCGCCACGAACTGGACTTGGAACGCTGCATACTCGTCGAGGTCGACGGTCTGCGACCGGACCAGGAAGGGAACGCCGATCGCTCCCTCCCCGATGAGTTTTTTCGCATAGGCGTAACTCGGATCGAAACGCCGGACGAAGCCTACTAGAAATACCCGGTCCGGCCTTGCCGCCGCGGCCCGTTCCACCGCCCTGCACTCTTCGATACTGACGCCCATGGGCTTTTCGCAGAAGACATGAAGCCCCCTTTCCAATGCCTCTTCGGCTTGCGCCGCATGGGTCGCCGAAGACGTGACGAGGTATACTGCGTCGAGCCCGCCGTGATCGAGCATTTGTCCATAGTTGGAATAGAGAGCATCCACACCCAGTTCCGCTTTTGCCCAGGCGAGTTCGTCGGCCTGGACGCTGCATGCCGCCGCAAGCTCCGCGCCACGGACCTTGAAAGCGAGATTCCTTGCGTGCCTTTTTCCGAGCCTGCCAAGGCCCGCGATCCCAATACGCAACTTCCCGTCGGACATACCGCTTCTCCGCCGCTTATAGCGCTTCGACCAGGCGCCGGGCGATCGCCACCCAGGTCTTGATATTCCCGGGATTGTTGCCGAGCGTGTGATTGTCCTTCATGACGATTTCGACGCAATTATCGCGAGTGATTCTGAGCGCCGACCGCAGATCCTCCGTCACCAGATCCTCGTCCACATGGGGAACCGCAAGGTATGAGGGAGAAGGTTTCAGCGAGTATATGTAATCCCGCTTCAGCTTTTCGGCCATGATCTCCCGCGTGGCCCATGGCGAGACGGAGACGCGACGCAGATTGGGAACGGTCTTGACGATGTCGAAACGGTCGTCCATCGGTTCGCAGCAGCCGTAGCACGTAAGGCCGAATCGTTCCATGAGCTTCTTCTGATAGGGGAAAATGAACTCTCTGAACATGTCGGGGGAGACTCCCACCGTGACCTGGCTCTCGGCCAGCCCCCACATGTCTTTAGTCCTGACCGCGGCGCCGAAATCCTTCGCCGGCAGTTCGTCGGTGAATCCCATGCCGCCTGAACCGACGAAAGCACCGTCGTTATTGAGGCAGAGAAGGCCTCCGGATTCGAGAAAGTCGAGCCGCTCCATGGTCCCATCGAAAATGAGCTTCATGACTTTGTGGATGCTCTCGGGAGCGTCGTAGAAGTCGTACATGAGCCGTTCCATGCCGCGGAGAAACACGATGTCGTCCGTGAGCCCGAAAGACCAGAACCACACGGTGTTTCTCCGGACTTCCAGTATTCCGTCGAAAACCTCATGGGCCAGCGCAAGCACTTCGTCCGACTTCGCGTGATCGATATGCAGATCGGGCTTGCGTATGTCCTTTATCTGACTGAAATCCTCGAGTATCGTTTCGATATGGTAGGACTTCCCCTGCTCCGCGGTCTTTTTCTCCGTGGGCGCGCGGCCGCTGCCGGCCACGGACCACTGCGTATCCCTGTACACGTAAGGCACATTGAACAGCGGCTCCACCACGAAGTCGTCATTCATCTCGTTTCCCCAGAAGACCAGCTTGCGAAGGTAATCTTCCCAATGCCGCGCGATGCTGTTCACGCAAAGAATGGCGCTTTCCGGGATGATTTCGTTCCAGCCGTTTTCGGGGTCGCAGAGAAGGACGGGCCGCGTTCGCTCAAGTTTGTTGTGCGCGATCCAGAGCTTTTTTCTTTCGGCCATAATCGGTCTTGCTGCGATCTCGGCCACCTGCCGACCGAGGTCGCGCAGGGTCTTCGTATCGGAATCGGTGAAACGGATTTCCGAGTAGTCGGCGCCGCCGTAATTCACCCTGAAATTCAATTGCTCGAACATCGGATTTGCCTCGCTTTTGACGTCAGCGATTGGCCCTGTTCTTGCGCTGATCGAGGACTACGGCGCCCACGATGATCATGCCCTTGATGATCTGCTGCCAA
>JBDKUJ010000165.1:0-6724 GCA_039679665.1 Rectinema sp.
CCATTGACCATCATTTCTGCATCCCCTTCAAGGCGGCCCGGATCGTTTCCATGGCCTTCTTCGCCGCCGTACGGCTGTCGGGCAACGGAAGCACTTCGACACCGATAAAGCGCACGTGTTTAAAAGAACCGATCGCGTTCACTATGCTTCCGAAATCGATATGCCCCATCCCCGGCGCCAGCCTGTTGCTGTCCGCGAAATGTATGGCGCCGACGTAGTCTTTGCTGTCCACGACGGAACGTACGATGTCGGCTTCTTCGATATTCATATGGAACGTATCGGGCAGCATCAGGAAATTATCGGAGGCGCGGCCCTCCATGAAGCCGCGGACTTCCTGGAGCGAGTTGAACGTATTCGTTTCATAGCGGTTGATCGCTTCGAGAAGAATCGTCGCATTTTTTTTCGTCGCGTATTCGACGCACTTTTCGATGGAGCGGCAACCGGTTTCGTACTGGTCGCGGTCGCCGGCCCGGGCCATTTTCCCGCGGATTCCGCCCACTATCACGCAGGCATTCCAGTCCGACGCGAAATCGATATGATCCCGGATTCTACCGACCGCCGCATCGCGCACGGATTCGTCCGTCGAAAAAAGCGACAGTCCGTCTTCGAGAAAACTCTGCCCGGTCCCTATCGAATACAGCCTGAGCCCCAGAGATTCGAGTCGTCTGTTGAGTTTCGCCCGGTCCACATCGTCTTTCGTCCTGAGACTGAGTTCGATGCCCTGATACCCCAGTTCGGCGAGGTACGGCAACCCTGAGTCGAGATCGGCCGAGAAAAACAGCGGACTGAAGACGGTTTTATTGGGCGTTACGCTTGCGATGATATCCATGATTTCCTCCGGATCTCAGGTCGGATACCCCAGCGTGTACAGATGCGTGCCGCCATTGAGCGGGCCTTTGAGCACATCTTCCACGACCTTCCTGTCGCGCATGCTCATCGCTTCGATCGGAGGAAGCTTTCCCGCGGGATACATTTTCAGGATATCGGTGATCAGTTTCTCGAGGTAATCGAGAATCGCATAGACGCCGGGGCGGGCCTTTTCCGGATCGGCCAACGTAGCGTCTCCGACCACGCCTTCCGGGGTCGATACTACTTCGATCGCCGACGCTCCCACCTGGAGCCAGAAATCTATCGGCGCTTCGTCGCGATATACGCTTCCCGATTTGTTTATATGCCCGTCGGGGAATATCTTCATCGGCTTCGTTTTTTCGGCGAAACTCTGATCCACCATTTCGGGGAAAAGCGCCATCGAATAGGACGTTTCGACTTCGTCCGCATGGACGAACGGAGTCTCGAATACTCCGCCGTGCTTTTTGTCGCGCAGGTACTGGGGAATGACAAACCACCAGTTTACATTCACGAGAATGGCCGGAACCTGGTACTTCTTCGCGAACTGATGGATGGCGAGCGGTATCACATAATCCTGTCCATGCCCGTTCAGGAGGATGATTTTCCTGAACCCGGAATTCCAGAATCCGGCGACTACGGCGCGTATATATGCCGCCAGGTCCTCTTCCGGGATGACGACCGTGCCGGGCATTCCGAGATGGTGGAAAGGATGCGAGCCATACCATATCGGTTCCGCCACCGTACATCCGGTTTTCTGGGCGACGGCTTCCGCAAGTCGCGTAACGAGGAATGTATCCTCGCCGGAACATGCGTTTTTGCCGTGATTCTCGGTGCTTCCGATCGGGAGAATGAGAACATCGTTGACCTTGAGACGTTCCTCGATCTGCTTTCCGTTCATCGTCTGGTAATAGATGGATGTCGCCCTGTCCATATGTCCGCCCTGCGGCGGGATAGTCCATTTTTCCGAACTCATCATGTCCTCCTTCTGCCCCGTACCGGTACCGTCATGCGTCGAATTGCACTTTCATCGATTCATTGCCGTGCGATGCGGTCTCGAATCCTTCTTTCAGCGAAGCGATTTCGAACAGTCCGAAATGATGGCTTATCAAGCTTCCGACCTGCTCTCTGTGCGTATCGATGAAATCGATGACTTCGTCGAAGTAGCCGGTTCCGCCGATGCTGCCTACGATCGTAAGAGCTTTCAGAACCAGCATCTTCTGCGGAAAGCTCGCCTCCGACAGCATGCCGAGCATTCCTATGACTCCGAGCGGTTTTACCTTGCTGAAAATGAGCGGTATGATTTTCGCATTGCCGGTGGTTTCTATGACAATGTCGTAGTTGTCTTTCGAATAGAGGCTTCCGTAGTTTTCCCCGGAAGCGCCGTCGGTCAGGGACTTGATGGTTTTCACTCCCAGTCTCTCGGCCATTCCGCGCCGGAAATCGGAAATCTCGAGCATGGTAATGTCGTCGCAGCCGTGCAGGTATTTCAGCTGAAGCATGGCGCCGAGGCCGATCCCGGCGGCGCCGCAGATAAGTATTTTTTTGCCGCCGATATCGCTCCGTATTTTCATTATGCGCGCGATCAGGTTAGCGGACACCGCCAGCGGTTCCACGAGGCTCCCCAGCGAATAGTCGAGAGTCTCCGGAAGCCTGTAAAGATATTTATCCCTGCGAACGATCAGTTCCGCCGATGCGCCGTCGACCGTGATCCCGTACTTCTGGATATGCTCGCAGACATTCCTGTCGCTCTCGCAATAGACGCAATCGTCGCAATATTTCGAGCAGTCGCCCGTCACGCGGTCGCCCTTTTTGAATTTGACGACTTTATCGCCGCACTGCACGACCTCGCCGGACCATTCATGTCCGAACATGATGGGATACGCCTTCGGGCCATTGTACGTCCCGCGGAACAGGTGAATATCCGAACCGCATACCGAAACGCTATGGACGCGAATCATGACTTCATCTTCAGCCAGCGAAGGAACATCGCTGTCCTCTATGCCGACATTCAGCGCCCCATGTATCACAACCTTTTTCAAGGAATCCTCCCCGAGATTTTCCGCTGCGACTCCGAACGGACTCAGTACCTGAAACGGGCGACTTCGTCGAAGGCCGCCACCACATTCCCGATCGGTACTTTGTCCTGAATGTTGTGGACGGTGCTGAAAACATAACCGCCGCCGGGAGCGAAAATTTCCAGCATTTCCCTCACGTATTTCCGGACGTTCGCTTCGCTTTCGAACGGCAGGATGTTCTGGGTGTCCACTCCGCCTCCCCAGAAAACGAATTTCGATCCGTAGTTGTCCTTGAGGAAACGGGGATCCATCCCCGCCGCCGAAACCTGTACCGGATTGAGGATATCTATTCCCGCTTCGTAAAAATCATCCAGCAATTCCCGGATGGAACCGCAGGTGTGATAGAAAGTCTTCCAGTCCGTGTTTTCGTGAACCCAGCCGTTCATCTTCGAATGGAATTCCTTGAAGAACTCCCGGTATATGTTCGTTCCGAACATAAGGCCTGTTTGAGTCCCGAAATCGGTTCCGGACATCAATACGACATCTATGCGATCGCCCACTGCCTGCTTGTACATTTCGAGGTTTTTCATGCCGATTTCATACTGGAGTTCGTGAATTTCCCTTATATAGTCTTTGCGGAGCAGGAAGCTCATGAACCATTCTTCGGGGGCTCTTATGCCTTTCGGATTGGCGATGAACGGACCCATGATCTCGGTGAGTCTTGAAAATGACGCACCCATGAAACTGCCGACGATGGAATAGTCGGTGTTGTCGTATACCCATTTCGTGGTTTCTTCGAGCCGGCGGCATTCTTCTTCCGTGTACAGGGAGAATGTCTGCCGGGCAAATTCCTTCGCGTCCAGTTCTTCTTCGACGATCGGTTCCTGCCGGATGATCGTATCGAAAAATGAGCCGCCCTTGGGCATTCTTCCGGACGGAGCCGCGCTGCGGTCGCCCCGCGGGTATTGTACTATGTCTCCGTTTTCAAGCACGTCCCACTGCATATTGCCCGAAACCTTGACAGTGGTTCCGTCGGTGAAGGTGAACGGCTTCCAGTTCTCGTTCCGGTATCCGAACATCGTCGAAGGGGGGAAAAGCCCGAAAGTATCGATATGGAGAGCGTCTTTGACGGGGGCTTCGATTTCAGCGAGGAACTGGAACGGTTCGTTGATTCGCGTTTCGCCTCCGGAAATGCCGAGGGCTTCCTTCAACCGCAGATACGTCGCGCCGTGTATCCCCGTCGCCAGAGTGCCGCCAAGATCGACAGGCACGCGATCCGCCTCCCGATGATGAATCGCACATCGTATTCTCTCTCTTGGAGTCACCTTGATCTCCTTGCGCCGCTTTGCGTCTCTTTGCGTCTCCGCCCTTTTGAAGCCCGCCTTTTCAGGCAAGCTTCAAAAGGCCCCTGCTTTCGAATCAAAAAAAGACTGTGGGTGCGCCGAACGAAAGACAAAAGCACTTTTCTTACTTCGCCCTGCTTTTGAGGAACTGATCGATATTGGCCGCGCTGATGGCCTGAGCGTTTCCGATGCCGATCTTGGTGACGGCGGGCGGAATCTCGCCGGTGAGAAGATATTTGCAGGTCAGTTCCGTCGCGATATAGGCCTGGACATATCCGGAGGCGTCGACGGTTACTTCGATCTCGCCGCGCTTTACCGCTTCGAGCGTTTCGGGCAACGCATTGATGCCGCCGATCAGAACCTTTCGGCGCGCTTCCTGGACCGCTTCTTTCGCGCCGAGCGCCATGACGTCATTCATGCAGAGCGCCGCGTCGATATCGGGGAACCGGGTGAGCAGATCTTCCATGACCTGCATGCCCATCTCGCGATTGTATTTTGCGGTCGTCGAGGCAAGGACCTTTATATTGGGGTATTTGTCGATCGCTTCATGCACGCCGTTGAGATAGGCCTGCGCGGTCGATGAACCCGTAGTGCCTTCAAGGATGACGATATTGCCCTTTCCGTTCAGCCTTTTGACGAAATATTCGCCCAGGGACTTTCCGGAGGAGATTTCGTCGATACCCGCGAAGCCGAGCAGCTTGCCGCCGAGAATGGCGGTATTGCAGGCCATGACGGGAATCCCGGCCGCGTTCGCCCTTTCCACGCCGGAGACGATACCGTTACTGTCGATGGGCGCGATCACAATCGCGTCCACCTTTTTTTCGATCATGTCTTCCATGATACGGATCTGGGCGTCGACCGTATATTTTTCGGGGGAAAGACACGTAATATCCACACCGTATTTCTTCGCGGCTGCCGCGCCGCCGTCTCTCATGTCGGTGAAGAACGGATTGGTGAGATCCTTGACAATAAGTACGATGTTGAATTTTTTGCCGTTGGCCGGTTTGGGGGCGGCCTGGCCTGAGACGATGCCGATGCCGATCACAAGCATCGCGATGAGCAACATGGCCCTTTTCTTCATACGATCCTCCTTCCAGAAAATGGAAAACAGTATCGGCGAACCCACAGTCTGAACCCGCAGCCTGAACTTGCAAGAATTGCGATCTGTCACTGACGCTTCTTGGCGTAATGGTCGGCCGTCACGGTCAGGACAACGACCAGGCCCATGAAAAAATCCTGAAACCTCGAAGGCACTCCCAGAAGATTGATGCAGTTGTCGATAATTCCGATTACCGTTCCTCCCATCAGTAATCCCAAAAAGTTTCCTTCCCCTCCGGCAAAACTGATTCCGCCGATGACGCATACCGCTATCGCATCCATCGTCCAGCTCTGCCCGAGATCCGCATTCGCGGAATTGAGCCGCGCGACATAGATAAGACCCACGACCGCCGCCAGGAGGCCGCTGATCGTATACGCCTGAATCTGTTTTCGCGGCACCGAAATACCGGAGTACAGCGCCGCCTTTTTGTTGGCGCCCACCGCATAGAGCCCGCGGCCGAACGTCGTGTATTTGAGCGCCAGGAAAAGGATGAGAAGAACTATGAGTGAAATGATCACCGGGACCGGAATCGGCCCCACAAATCCTTTGCCGATCCAGAGGAACGGGCGCGGCAGATTGTAGGTCGCCTGCCCCTGCGTGTAGGTCAGGGCCAAACCGCGGGCGATATACATCATGCTGAACGTCATGATGAAATCGGGCAACTTGAACCTTGAAATCATGAAGCCGTTGAGAAATCCGATGGCCGCGCCTACCGCGATGGCGACCGCCACTCCGAGGGATATATGGCCGCCGGCGATGAGTGTGGCGCCCAAAACCGAGGAAAGCGCCCCCACGGAACCCAGGGAAAGATCCAGGCCGCCGATCAGCATGCTCAAGGCCATGCCGCATCCCATCAGGCAAAGCAGAAAGATATTGCGGGTCAAATTGAGCAGATTGGCCTGCGATGCGAAACGCGGCACGAACACAATCGCAAGGGCGACGAACAGCAGCAGCGTGATGAAGCGATACATTGTCGCCCACCCCCGACGGCCGCCTTCCGCTTCCAGTTTCCGCGCAGGAATCATTTCTGTGGTCATCCGATTTTCCTTCTTACAGTGTTCCGCCGGAGGCAGTCACAGGGCGCGAAGAAGCCCTTTTATAGAGACTCTGTTTCTTTTTCTCGCCCACGAAGGCAAGGATCAGAATCACTCCCAACAAAACGAGTTGCAGGTACGTATTCACTCCCGCCACATTCATCCCGTTGCGCAGGGTGGCGATCAGAGTGACACCGATAAGCGTTTCCTTGACCCCGCCCCGGCCTCCCGACATCGCCGTCCCGCCGAGGACGACGGCGCAGATGGAATCGAATTCGTATCCTATCGGATCGATGGCGCTCGCCGAATTGGAACGGGCGAGAAACAGGATGCCCGCGAGTCCCGCCATGAAACTGGAAAAGGTGTATATCAGGGTCTTGCGGA
>JBDKUJ010000166.1:0-2143 GCA_039679665.1 Rectinema sp.
GCACGGTGTCGTCGCCCGCGGTGAGAACGAGAAGCCCCCTCTCCCTGCAGGCTGCTACGATGTCGCCGGGCGGTACGGACACCGCGATGCCGATCATGAGGCCCATGCCGCGCACTTCCCGTACGCAGGGAGCGTTCCAGGAACGGACTGTGGCCATTATCTTTGCGCCTTTGGCCTCGACCGACGCGAGGAAGCCGGGTTTCCCCAATTCTCCGAGCACCGCGAGCGAGGCCGCGGCCGCGAGCGGGTTGCCTCCGAAGGTAGTGCCGTGGTCGCCCGGCTTGAGGGTTTCGGCGGCCTCGCCGCGAGCCAGGACCGCGCCCGTGGGAACGCCGCCGCCCAGGCCTTTGGCGACGGCGGTGATGTCCGGCCTGACGCCGAATTTTTCGCAGGCGAGGAAGGCGCCCGTGCGGCCGATGCCTGTCTGCACTTCATCCGCGGCGAAGAGTATCCCCCGCTCGCGGCAGAGTTTTTCCGCGGCGCGAAGATACCCGGGATCGAGCGGGACTACGCCGCCTTCGCCCTGGATGGGCTCGAACATGAAAGCGCAGACCGAATCGTCCAACGCAGCGCCGAGAGCGGCGATATCGTTCGCGGACACGTACTTGAATCCCGGCGTGAAGGGGCCGAAATGCACATGGAATTTGTCCTGTCCCGTCGCAGTCACCGTGGTCACCGTCCTGCCGTGGAAGGATCCCTTCAGAGTGACGATAACGTTACGCGATTCGTTCTTCGACGAACCCCATTTGCGCGCTATTTTGATGAGCCCTTCGTTGGCTTCGGCGCCGGAATTGCAGAAAAATACTTTGTCGTAGCCCGAAACCGCGGTGAGCTTTTCGGACAGTTCGATCGAGACGTCGGAAAGGAAATAATTCGATACGTGAATGATTTTCGCGGCCTGCGCGGAAATCGCGGCCACGAGTCCGGGGTGGGCATGCCCGAGCGCGTTGACACCGATGCCGGAAGTGAAATCGATGTATTCCCTCCCTTCCGCCGTATACAGTTTCGAGCCCGATCCGCGGACGAAAACGAGCCCCGTCCTGCGGTAAGTATCCATGAATCTGTCGCTCATACGATCATCGTCCCCGCGCCCTGGTCGCTGAAAAGTTCCACCAGGAGCGCATGCGGCGCCCTGCCGTCTATTATCGCCGCGGCCTGGACGCCCAACTTGAGCGCCTTCACGCAGCACTCCACCTTCGGAATCATGCCACCCTTCACGACGCCGCGCGCGATGAGCCCGGGCACCTGCGATCTGTCGACTTCGCGCATCAGCGTTCCCAGGTCGGACAGATCCTCGAGAATTCCGGCCACGTCAGTGAGAAGCAGCAATTTTTCGGCGCCCAAAGCTCCGGCCAGCTCCGCCGCCGCGGTGTCGGCGTTCACGTTGTAGAGCGCGGCGTCCTCGCTCTCGCCCATCGCGACGGTCGACACGACGGGTATGAACCCTTTGTCCAGAAGAGCGGAAATGATTTCGGGATTCACGGCGTCGATTTCACCGACCAGGCCGAGGTCCCGCCCTTCCCTGGCGTAGCGCTGCGCGCGGAAAAGCCCGCCGTCCACGCCGCAGAGTCCCGCCGCCTTGCCGCCCTGACGCTGTATGAGGGCGACGAGATCCTTGTTGACCTTGCCCGAGAGAACCATCTGCACGACTTCCATGGTTTCCTCGTCGGTATAGCGCAAACCGTCGACGAAAACGCGCTCCTTGCCGAGACGCGCCAAAAGCTTGTCGATTTCGGGACCGCCGCCGTGCACGAGAACCGGGCGCATGCCGACCTGGCGCATGAGCACCAGATCCTGCGCCACGGCGTTGCGGACGCCTTCGTTCACCATCGCGGCTCCGCCGTATTTCACCACGAAAGTCTTGCCCGCGAATTTTCTGAAGTATGGCATGGCCTGAATGAGAATATCGGCCCTTACATTGTCGGGTATCGTCATCGTTTCTCCTCCCTCGATCTGAATCGCGATCAGGTCCGGTAGTCGCCGTTTATCCGCACATACTCGTACGAAAGATCGCAACCCCAGGCGGTGGCTTCGCACGAGCCTGCATGGATGTCGATATAGATCGAGACTTCCTGTTCGCCCAGGATTTTCTTGGCTTTTTCTTCGCTGAAAGGCAGAGGCGATCCGCCCTTGCAGACTTCGA
>JBDKUJ010000167.1:0-4282 GCA_039679665.1 Rectinema sp.
CCGCTCGTCCTCGCCGACGAGCCGACCGCGAATCTCGATTCCGCCACGGGCGACAGCATCCTCGAACTCATGAGGCGCATGAACCGCGAATCCGGAACCACGTTCATATTCAGCACGCACGATCAGGGCATAGTGTCTCTGGCCGACCATATTATCCGTCTGAAGGACGGATTCGTGGTGGAAGACTCCAGGAAAAACGGCCAGGACCCGGATCGTACCGCGCAGATCGCGCAGAGCGCGCCACAGGCCTTTGCGGCGGCTGTGGGAGAATACAAATGATCGTCGCACGCATCGCCTTCAGGAACCTCTTCCTGCACAAGGCGAAGACCGCGCTCATCGGTACCATAATGTGCCTCGGCATCATGGTGCTGTTCGTCGGAAACTCGCTCATCGACACGGCGATAGGCGGGTTGCGGCGGATGTTCGTGCAGGGGTACACGGGCGATCTCATGATCACCGGCCCCACCGCATTTCCGGTGACTATTTTCGGCGAGACCGCGGGCGGCGAAGAAACGATACCGCATATCGCGAAATTGCCGGATTACAGAAAATTGCTCGACTCCCGTGCCGATGTGACGGGCACGATGCCGATGCTGACAGGCAGCGTCGAAATGGGTATCGGAGAAACTCTGATAGGCCAGGGATCGATGTTCGGCGTAGACATCGGGGAATACAGAAAATTCTTCAGCGACAATATTTCTCTCGTTTCCGGTTCCTGGCCCGAAGAAGGCAATGGAGCATGGATACTCCTGTCCGAGCAATCCGTCGCAATGCTTTCGCGCAGCGCGGGAAGCCAGGTCGGGCCGGGCAGCAAGATCACGTTGAGCGCTCTCGGCGAGAGCGCGGGCACCGTCATACGCGAAGTCGAAGTAAAGGGCGTGATCCGTTATGGGCAGAGCGATTCGACGCTGGCGAGAATATCGTTATGCGATTCGGATACGATGCGCGACCTTCTTGGTTTCGCGAGCCTCAGGGACGGCGCCGTCGTATTGAGCGAGGAGGAAGCGGCCTTCGTGGAATCATTCGATCCCGAGGCCCTGTTCGCCACCGATACGGGAATCCGGGTTTCCGACGGCAATGCGAGCATCGCCGATCCGTTCAGGACCGATGCTACGCCCGGAGTCGATGACGCCTTCGCCTCTTCGACGACTCCTGAAGCGGGCACGGTCGCGGCGCAGCAGCCTGATCCCGCATGGCAGTTTCTCCTGGTCAAACTCGCGGACAGCGCTAATCCGGATAAAGTGATGGCCGCGGTCCGGACCGAAGCGGACAGGCTTGGCCAGAACGATCGTGTGCAGGATTGGGTCGAAAGCGCCGGTTCGACTGCGCGGACGGCGCAGACGGTCCGACTGGTATTCGATCTTCTGGTGAGCATCGTGGCGGTAGTGGTCGTGATAATCACGATGAATACCCTCGTCGTTTCGGTGAGCGAGAGAATTCCGGAAATAGGCACTCTGCGCGCCATCGGCGCCCGGCGCGCTTTCGTTCGGCGCATGATCCTCCTGGAGACCACCTTTCTTGCCGTTATCGCAGGCGCGCTGGGCCTCGTGCTCGGCGGCGGCATATTGCTGATACTCGGACGGTCCGGCATCACGGCACCGAATCTGTTTTTCGAAGCCCTGTTCGGCGGCAAGGTGCTCATTCCCCAGATATCCATCGGTGCCGCGTTGCGCGCCTTCGTATGGATTCTCGCGATGAGTCTTGTTTCTTCCCTGTATCCGACGGCCGTAGCCCTGCGGATCAAACCTGTCGTCGCCATGCAGGGCGACTGAACCGGATGACCGTAAAAGGAAGGGTGTTTCGATGATCTTTTCCCTGGCCATGAAAAATGCGATGAGGCAGCCGCGGCGCAGTCTCCTCCTGGGCGGAGCAGTGGCGTTCGGTGTGCTCGTGATATGCTTGGTCTCCGGTTTCGTATCGGGAATGGAATCGGCGGTGCAGAATAACGTCACCATAGTTTCGGGAGGGCATATCCTGATTTCCGGCTACACGGGCGGCGCGACCGGGAGGATGCAGAACCGGTCGGGCGACGCCACGCTCGCCGATGCGGTGCGGAAAGCTTTGCCCGAAGCCATATCGGTTTCGCCGTCGGCCTCCGCCCAGGCGACCGTAGTGTTCGGATCCCGGGAACAGCAGCTCAAAGTCAGGGGCGTTTCATGGGGAGAAGACAAGCTCTATTCGCGCAGTCTGATTTTTGCGGCGGGCGACAGTGTGTCGGCGAGCGCGGATCGCGCCATCGTCCTGGGGGCGAAATCGGCGGAACGTTTCGGTCTTGCGTTGGGCGATTCGGTGCTGGTGCGCCTGTCCACCGCTTCCGGACAGCAGAATGTCACGGAATACAAAGTCGGAGCGGTGTTCGATGATGCCGCGGCCGGAGCCATGACGACCGCCTTTGTGCCGTTCGAAAATCTGAGAGAGGATCTGAATTTGCCGGAAGGAAACTATCAGACGCTCTCGGTGTTTATAAAGGACGCATCCAGAGCCGATGCGTCGGCGGCCGTGCTCAAGACCGCTTTGACCGAATCGGGGTTCACCATTTCGACCGGATTCGGAGGACGATCCGGTTCCGTAGGCGCGACGGGTGCTTTCGGCGCTGCGAGCGCCGCAGAAGGCGCCGGATCGACGGCTGGTTCGAATTCGGCAAGCGGCCGGGCCGCCCGGACCGGGCAGGCCACGCAAACCGCGCAAACAGGCCAAGCTGTCCAAGCCGCTCAAACCGGGCAGGCCAATCAGGCCGTCCAAGGTTCGAATCCGCAGGCAGGCTTTTCCGGCGGCAATCTGTCCGGAAGCGGTCTGTCCGGAAGCGGTCTGTCGACCGGGACTTTCCCCACCGGCGCTTTTCCCGGCGGAGCTTTCATGAACCTCTCCGAAGGCTCTACAATATACAGGATTTCTACCATCACCGAACTGTCGGGTCAGATCGGCTCCGTCCTTGGAGCCGTCAGGTGGATAGGCATCGCAGTGTTCGCCCTCATGCTTGTGCTCACCGCGGCCGGAATTTCCAATACCTATAGAATGGTGCTTATCGAGCGCAGCAAGGAAATAGGCACCCTGCGATGCATCGGATTCAGGAAAGTCCACGTATACAGAACGTTCCTCCTGGAAGCGCTGGTGATCGCGGCCGTCGGCGCGCTGGCGGGCATTCTGCTCAGTTTTCCGATCGGCGGTCTGATAGGCATGATCCGCTTCGACGCATCGGGCGGATTGGGAATGGCCCTTTCGGCGGGGCGGTTGATATTCGATGCTTCGGCGATCCAATTGGTGATCACCTTCGCCGCGGTGCTTGTGATGGCGGCTTTCGCGGTTTCCGGGCCTGCGCGCCGGGCGGCCGCACTGCAGCCGGTCCAGGCTCTCGCAAAAACGGCTTGATTCATTACTAAGGAGAAAATGAGATGACGATCACGTACGCACATTCCGGTTCGTCGAAGGGATTCGCCGCGACGCGGAGGACTTGCATCGCTCTTCTATTCGTACTCGCCACGGTAGCCGCACGGGCACAGGGCGGGCCTCCTTCCGGAGGCGGGGGCGATATGGGCGGTGGTATGGGGGGAGGCATGATGCTCCCGGGAATGGGACCGGAAGAAGAAACCGCCGCCGCATCCACGGGAGCGGTCACCGAGTTTACGGCCAAGGATTTCATGGCGCTCGTACGTCGCACCGACATCAGGTCCAGTTTCTATGATTCAGACATGACTGCGACCATCAATATGGTGAGTGTCAGTCCGGACCGGGGGACATTCACCCGGAAGGAAATCATTTACAGGCGCGACAAGGACGACGCTTTCCTCATGCTCACACTCGAACCCGAATCGCGAAAAGGCCAGGGCATGCTGCGTGTGGACAAGAATATGTGGCGATACGATTCCACAAGCCGTAAATTTACGCACACGACGCTGAAAGAGCAGTACGAGAACAGCACGGCCAAAAATTCCGATTTCCGGCGTACCCAGCGATCGTGGGATTACGAGGTCTATTCGCTCGAGAGCGGAAAGCTTGGGAAGTACGACGTCTGGGTTGCCGAGCTCAAGGCCAACAATGATGAAGTGCCTTATCCCTACATAAAAATGTGGGTGGAAAAGGACAGGACCATCGTGTTGAAGGTCGAGGAGTACAGCGTTTCGAAAAAGTTGCTTCGTACGTCCTATTACACGAATTATGTGCAGATAGGAGAATCCTATGTACCGACCACCCAGATTTTCCAGGATGGCCTGATTCCCGAAAAGCGTACTCAAGTGACCTACACCAATATTTCCACCAAGCCCATCCCTGACGATGTGTTCAC
>JBDKUJ010000168.1:0-2169 GCA_039679665.1 Rectinema sp.
CTGCCCGAAGCGGTATGCGCAGGCGGCATCGAAGCGTGTCCGCCGGAGCCGCGGGTTTCCACAAGGAAATCAACGTATCCTTTTTCGGCGACGCCGATGAGGGCGGGTTGAATGTCGGCAAAAGGCAGCATCCCGACGGCGATGGGACCTCCCTCGTCCACCAGGAAGGAGATGCGTTCGCCCCTGGCCGCCAGCAATTCGGCGATGCGCCTGGCACCTCTCGAGCCGCCGGTCTCCTCGTCGCCTCCAAAGGCGAAATAGACAGTCCGTTTGGGGGCGAATCCTTCGGCTATCAGCATTTCCGCCGCTTCCAGAATCGAGGCGAGGCAAACTTTGATATCTTGTGCGCCGCGTCCCCACAGCTCGCCGTCGGCGATTTCGCCGGAGAACGGATCGTGTCGCCAGGACTCCGCGTCGGGCGCGGGCACTACGTCGAAATGGGCGCAGAGCATCGCCGGCAGAAGTTTTTCGTCGGAACCGGGCCACATGAAGAGAAGCGCCCTGTCGCCCGGCTCTTCTCTCCGCATCGCGGCATGCACGCGCGGATACAGGATGCGCAGGTCGTTTTTCAGACCGGCGAAGGCTTCTTCATCCTCCTCGGAGGCGTCGTAGGAGGAAACCGTCGGTCGCCGTAGCAGAGTCGCCAGGTTTTCGGGCAATGAAGGGAAACGTGTTGTCGGGCCTGTACCAGTGTTGTGCATCGCAGCGTCCTCCCGCTGCTCTTCAGTATGGATTCGCAGGGAAGCGCGGTCAATCTTGGCGGCGCCCTCTGGCGCCACAAAACGGGCGCAGTGCATACTGATTGCCGCTACTGATGGCGCATACTTGTGGCACATACTGCGGAAAAGGCGGCACTATGAGCGGCGAGAATCCCGGAATACGAATTTCGAAGAAAGCCTTCCTTACCAGCTTTTTTGTGCTCCTGGGTCTTATGATCGCGGCGGGGCTTCTCACCGTGGCGATTCCTTCCGGGCGCTACGACCGGATCGAAGGCGAGTTCGGGCCTGAGCCCGTTCCCGGTTCTTACATGGTCGTGGAAAAGCCCGACTATCCGGTCTGGCGATGGTTCACCGCTCCGGTTGAAGTGCTCGGCTCGGAAGACGGTCTCCAGGCGATTGTCATAATTGCCTTTATCATGATCGTGGGCGGCGCTTTTGCCGTTCTGCAGGCTGCGGGAGTGCTCAAGGCGGCTATCGGCTCGATGGCGCGCAGATTCGCTTCCCGAAAATATCTCCTTCTGGCTCTGGTCAGCCTCTTTTTCATGTCGATCGGATCATTCATGGGAATTTTCGAGGAAGTCATTCCCATGGTGCCGGTCGCGATCGCGCTTTCGGTCTCGCTCGGATGGGACGTGATGACGGGTCTCGGAATGAGTATTTTGGCAACCGGCTTCGGTTTTTCGGCCGCTGTCGCGAATCCGTTCAGCATCGGAACCGCCCAGCGTCTGGCCGGCCTGCCTTTGTTTTCGGGCTCTCTTTTCCGCATCCTGGTCTTTGTCGTTGTGTATGCGCTTTTCCTGTTCTGGCTGTACCGGACCGCAAGACGCGCCGAGCGCAATGCGCCGGGTGGTGCGATTATCGAAGGCCGTGTACAGGCCAGCGATTCCGATGCCGGCCCGGGCGAAGTGTCTGCCGCTCCCCTGGCGGCGCATCCTGGCCGGGGCGCGGTTTTTTTCGGCGTTTCCATGGTCGTCCTGATCGCGGTAGTGATGACAGTGTCGCTCACAGGCACATTCGCCGAGTATTCGATGCCGATCATAGCCGTTTTGTTCCTGATCGCCGGTTTCGGGTCGGGGCTCGCGGCGGGACTGCAGTTCAAACGCTGTCTGTCGGCCTTCGGCTCCGGGGTCGTCTCCATCCTGCCGGGCGTCGTGCTCATTCTGATGGCCATGGGCGTCAAGCATATCATCGTGTCCGGTATGGTGATGGACTCGATTCTCGCCGCGGCCGCGCGCACGGTCGCCGGTTCCTCCGGCTACACGGCCGCCGCCCTGGTCTATCTTTTCACGCTTTTAATGAACTTTTTCATAGGATCGGCCACGGCCAAGGCATTCCTCCTCATGCCTATCCTCGTTCCACTGGCGGACCTCACGGGCCTGACGCGCCAGATCGTCGTGCAGGCCTTCGCATTCGGCGACGGCTTTTCCAACATGCTCTATCCGACCAACGC
>JBDKUJ010000169.1:0-6210 GCA_039679665.1 Rectinema sp.
CGGAGAGGATGGCGGCGATTGCGGGCTCATCGCCGATATCGGCACGCACGAGAGGGGCTTTCGCCCGGCTGTGGGCCAGCCCGAGCGTATCGATGTCGGGCCGGTCCGCGAGCAGACGCATTAGAGCGCGGCCCAGCAGGCCGGAAGCTCCGGTGACGAGCAGTCTCATACGCCGAAGGTAGCACTGCGGGCGCGATGCGGCAAGCTGACCGTACCCGCGGGAAATCATGGACTGTACGTTGCGTTTTATGGATGCTGTTTCAGTCCATCGATGTCGCGGTCCAAAGAGGCTTTTTTAAGAGAAGGAAGACTTTTGAAATTGGCTCCAAATCTTGAACATTTATCGAATATTGGGTAGCTTGGGCATACCGGCGCGAAGGCGTCGCAAGGGAGAATCGGATATGGATGCAACCCTGTGGTCTTCCCGCCGCAGTGCGGAATGGAAAACGAAAGTAGGGCTGGCCGAAATGCTCAAGGGCGGCGTCATCATGGACGTCACCAATGCCGAGCAGGCCAAGATCGCCGAGCGCGCGGGCGCGGCTGCGGTAATGGCTCTTGAGCGCGTTCCCGCCGACATCAGGGCTCAGGGCGGCGTCGCGCGCATGTCCGATCCCCGCATGATCAAAGAAATCCGGGCTGCGGTGTCCATCCCCGTCATGGCCAAATGCCGCATCGGCCATTTTGTCGAAGCGCGTATTCTCGAAGCGCTCGGCATCGATTTTATCGACGAGTCGGAAGTCCTCACTCCCGCCGACGACAGGTTCCATGTCCTCAAGGACTCGTTCAAGGTTCCTTTCGTATGCGGCTGCCGCGACCTCGGCGAGGCCCTGCGCCGCATCGGCGAAGGTGCGACGATGATCCGCACCAAGGGCGAGCCCGGTACCGGCGACGTCGCCGAAGCGGTACGCCATATGCGCACCGTCCGCGATGAAATAGCGCGTCTCACCAGGCTTCCCGAAGAGGAGCTCATGACCGCCGCCAAGGAGCTGGGCGCTCCTTACGACCTTGTGGTCGAAGTGGCCAGGACCGGAAAGCTGCCTGTACCGAATTTCTCGGCCGGCGGCATCGCCACTCCCGCGGACGCGGCCCTCATGATGCAATTGGGCGCCGAAGCGATCTTCGTAGGCTCGGGCATTTTCAAATCCGGCGATCCCGAACGGCGCGCCAGCGCCATCGTCGGCGCCGTCGTACACTATAAAGATCCGAAAATGCTGGCCGAGCTTTCCGAAAATCTGGGCGAAGCCATGGTCGGCATCGGTATCTCCGAAATCCCCGACGCCGGCCGCATGGCCGGGAGGGGCTGGTGATTCCAGTCAGGGCCGGCGTGCTCGCCCTGCAGGGCGATTACGCCGCCCATTGCGCCGCGCTTCGCGAAGCGGGCGCCGACGCCTTCGAGGCACGGAGCCTTGCCGATATCGAGTCGGCCGATGTCTTCGTGCTTCCGGGCGGCGAAAGTACCGTCATGGGCTCCCTTCTCCTGCGTTTCGGGCTGATGGACGCCCTGAAAGCGCGGATCCGGGGCGGTATGCCCGTCTTCGGTACCTGCGCGGGCTTGATCCTGCTTGCGCGGCATATGGAGGGCAGGCCGCAGCCCGGCATCGGCCTTCTGGACGTTACGGTGCGCCGCAATGCGTACGGCACCCAGGTCGATTCCTTTCGCGCTCCCGTAGAGATGGCGGTCCCGGGTCTTCCTGTGCTCGAAGGCGTGTTCATCAGGGCGCCGAAAATCGTGAGTGTCGGTCCCGGTGTCGAAGTTTTGGGTCGCCTGGGCGGCGACCGCCAGGGCGATAACAGCCAGGGCGATTATAACCAGAGTGGCGACCCGGTGCTTGTGCGCTCGGGTACTATTCTCGGCGCCACTTTCCATCCGGAGTTATTGGCCGGCGCCGCCCTGCATCGCTGGTTTCTGGGATTCTTTTCCGCCCGCTGAACCACAATAGTCTGAGCCAATTCCCCGACTTCGGTAACTTTAGTTACGTCTTCTTGTCCTCCCCGGCATTAGCTTTGAATCAGATTCAATTCCGAAGGGAGGAATGCCATGAAAGCTACCGGTCAACTAAAGGAAGAGCACAAGGGCGTGCTTGCCATGCTGGGTTCTTTTGAAACCATCCTGGACCGGATGGTCGGAGGCGGAGCGCCTGACCGCGCCGAACTTGCATCGATCCTCGATTTTTTGCGGGTTTTTGTGGACAAGTGCCACCATGGAAAGGAAGAGGAACTTCTTTTCCCCGCTCTGATGAGGCAGGGTGTCGGCTACGAAGGCGGGCCCGTGGGCATGATGCTTCAGGAACATGAGGCGGGGCGCACTCTGGTCGGGACGATGGCCGCGATCCTGGGCAGAGATACGGCCGCCGGCTTCCGGGGAAGCGCCGCCCTGGCGACCGACGCCGGCGATTGGGCCGATTTCGTTGAAAGCGGACGTGCCTACATAGCCTTGCTGCGCGCACATATCGTCAAGGAAGAATCGGTCCTTTTTTCGGTGGCGGACGATCTGCTCGACGCCGAATCACAGGCGGCGATGTACGGGAAATTCGAGGAAATCGAGGAAAAACGCATCGGCGCAGGCCGTCACGAAGCGTTTCACGCGCTTATCGAGTCGCTTGCAGCCAAATACGCCTTGGCCTGAGGGGTGCTTGTGATTTCCGGCCGGGTGGTTACACTCAGGTTCCTGAGACCGGCGTCCCCGCGAAGGAGCGTATCGTGGAATATCTGCTCGACGAAGTCGAACGATTCTGGCGAGTCATCAGACTGAAGCCTTTCCGCCGCACCGAGGGAGTGGCTTTCGACATTCTGCCGATGAAATATCTGCCCCGCGTGGACGGAATCGACCGTGTGATCCATCGGAGCAGCGCCCTGTCACCCGGTTCGGTGGGCGGAGTCGAGAGGCCCTGGTACTGCCATCCGCACCAGGAGGACAATCTCATGGTCCTTCAGGGCGTGCGGACGGTCGATATCTATACGACGGAATACCGGCGGATGGAGACTTTCATAGTCGAACCCGAGCGGGTGGTCCATAACGGCAAGGTCATTTTCGAAGGACCGGCGATGCTCGTATGGCCGGTCAATGTGTTCCACCGCATCAAATCGGGGGAATCGGGATCGGCTTCGATCAACTTCGCGGTCCGTCACCCCGGATTCGATATCGACACGAATTTTTCAGTCTACGATCTCGATGTGGAAACCGGCAAGTTCAGCATGATACGGGAAGGCAGACTCGACCAGTTCTGATGCCGGGTCGGGCTCAGGCGGCGTTTCGCCCGCGGGATTTCGACCCGGTACGCGCTTAAGCCCGCATTCCCAGGACAAGTCCCGACAGGTAGGGGATAAGCCATATCGCCCAGACGGCGACGCTGAATTTGTGGAAGTTCTTTTTCCAGGTTTCGTTGCGGCCCAAATAAACCGCCGTACCCCAGACTGCATGCAGAAGCATGAGGCCTATGGCAAGGAGTCCGGTGATGCCGTGCAGGTTGAACTGGAATGCTCCGCCCGCGATTTTGCCCATGAGGGTGGTGCCCAGGGTGTCGAAAGCGAAACCGAGCCAGAACAGGGCAAGGTGAGACCCTTTGAGCCGGCCGGCTTTGCGTTCCATCCAGACTGCCGTGGTGTAAAAGACTAGAGCCAGGGTGATCGAGACAATGGCATAGGTCAACATTTTCGGTTCTTTCCTTCGGGAGCCCTGTCGGCAAGGACAGGGACCGCTTTCAAATTTTCGCGCAGCGTACCAGGCGCCGCGTCATCGAGTGCCGAAAACGCGTCGGCGAAACATGCATCGGCGAAACAAGCGTCAACAAGACATCCGGCTACTATTCGTCCTCGAATTCCGGTCTGTAGCGGCGCGTCACCAGAACCTTGTCGATGCGGTTGCCGTCCATATCCATGACCTCGATCTGAGCGCCGTCCCAGGAGCAGGAATCGCCGACTTTGGGGATGGTGCCCATGCGGTCGAGCACAAGGCCGGCCACCGTTTCGTAATCGACGCCGCTTGAGAGCGGTTCATCGATGCCGAGGGCTTCGACGAAATCCGCGACCGACATCGCGCCGTCGACGAGCCAGGAACCGTCGTCCCTGCGCACGATCTCCGGCTCCGCTTCGTCTCCGCCGACCGAAAGCCCGCCCGTAACCGAATCCATGAGATCGCCCAGGGTGACCAGACCCGATACGCCGCCGTATTCGTCGACGATGAGGGCGGCGGATGTGCCGGCCGATTTGAGCGAGGAAATGGCCCTGAGCGCGGAGATCGATTCGGGTATGAGTACGGCGGGGCGAATCAGGGCGCGGACATCGGAAAATTCCCCTCTGGCCATGGCCGCAAGGGCATCTTTGACGCGGAGCATGCCGGCGGCATTGTCGAGGTCGCCCTCCACTACGGGCAGATAGCCCAAATCCGCATGCGCGATGATTGTGTCGCGGGGAGATTCGTCCTCGTCTTCGAGGTCCAGGACCACCACTTCGGGACGCGGCGTCATGAAGGCGGTGACGCGCCGGTCGTCGAGGCTCAAAACCCCTTCGACCATGTCGCGCTCGCTGTTTTCGAACACACCGGTTTCGGCGCCTTGCGCGATGAGGACCTTCACTTCCTCTTCGGTCACTTCCGGGTCCTGCTTGGCTTTGAATCCGAGCAGGCCGACTATGAAATCGGTGAGGAAGCTCAGGAGTTTTACGATCGGATAGAAAATATTGCCGAACGCGAGCAGCGGCCGAACTACCGACGCCGCTATGGATTCGGGGCGCGAGAGGGCGATGCTTTTGGGCACGAGCTCACCCAGGAGGACGGACAGCAGTGTGGTGGCCAGTACCACGATTCCCACGGAAAGAGGATTCGCGATGGATTCGAGGACAGGTATCCGGACGAGAAGCGCTTCGAGCGGTTTGGCGACAGTGGCGCCGCCGACGGCGCCCGTGAGGATACCGATGAGGGTCATCGCGATCTGGATCGAAGAAAAGAAGCGGGAAGGTTCTTCGGCGGTTTCGAGGGCCAGTTTGTAGGATTTTTTTCCCAGATCGGCTTCGTGCCGGAGCCTGGCCTTGCGTGACGAAACCACGGCCATTTCGGCCAGGGAAAAAAGGCCATTCAGAAGGATTAGGGCGAGGATGATGAGGATTTCAGAGAGCATTCACCCCTCCGAAGCCGTGGTGGGGGCTACTAGGGTGCTCGGGGTCGGGTTCGCGCCCGCGCGATTCGTCGCGCGTCGCGTCGCCTGCGGGATTCGACGGGCCGGTACTGTGACAGTCGGAATTCATATTGCGTAAAATAATACCAGATCGCGGCCTTTTCGTCGAGAGCGCGTTTTTTGGCGTGTCCGGAGGCCGAAGCGCGACTATACTCAAGCATATGGGAAAAATAGCGCGGCTTGGCGCGGTCATATTCATATTTCTGTCGACGCAGTTGCTGTGGGGACAGTTCCTGTGGGGCCAGGGCGCGCCCGATACGCCATCCGGCGCTTCCGTCGGATTTTTCGATCCGTCGAACAAGATGCTCGGGCTTTCCGAACCCCTGCGGATAGGGGTCGACGGTTTCGCCGCCCGGATCGAAGCGGTGAGGGCATCCGGTCGGGAGCCGCTTGGTCTGGTACTGTCGGGCGGATCGGCGAGGGCCTATGCGCACATCGGAGTGCTCAGGGTGCTCGAAAGCGCCGGAATCGTGCCGGATTTCATCGTGGCCAATTCGATGGGCGCCGTGATCGGCTTGCTGTACGCGGCCGGACTGTCGCCGGATTCGATCGCGACGATGATGGAAAGGCTGCCGCCCGAATCGATGCTCGACCTTGTCTTGCCGACAAAGGGCGGACTTTTGAACGCAGACCGCCTCGCGGCGGCGGTCCGGTTCGCGTTGGGCGATCTAAAAATCGAGGATCTGCCCATTCCCATCCTCGTGACCATGGAAGACCTCGAATCGCGCAGACATGTCCAAATCGCCTCGGGCGATTTTTCCCGCATACTGACGGCGGCTTTCGCCCTTCCGGGGATTTTCGAACCCGCCCGCATCGGCGGAGCCACGCTGATCGACGGCGGAATCACCAATCTCATTCCCGCGTCCGACGCCGCGGAATTTTCAAAATCGCTCATCGTATCCGCTACGTTGTACGATCGCGATCTTTCCTTTTCGAATCCGGTGACCGTGATCAATCGGGCGATCGACATAGGCAAGACAAGGACCGCAATGTCGGAGCTGGGGAAAATAAGGCCCGCGGTGATCCGCAACGACGTGGA
>JBDKUJ010000170.1:0-1614 GCA_039679665.1 Rectinema sp.
GCGCGCATTTCATCTTCAGGGACAGAATTCCGGACTCGGCCAAAGTGGCGGGAATGCTTGTCGGTGTCTACACGGGCGGGACGCCGAATCTCGCCGCGATCAAGACAGCGCTCGGCGTAGACATGACTGTCTATCTTGCCGTCAACGGCGCCGATATCGTGCTTTCGTCGGTCTATTTTCTGTTCGTCCTGACCGTGGCGCAAAAAGTGTTCGGACATATCATGCCGGCCTACAAGGCTCCCGCCGGTGCCGGGATCCCCGGACCGGACGATAACGCGGGGCTTCTTCCCGAAATGGAATCGGCGACCTTCAAGGGGCTGTTCGGGAAGGGGTTCAGGAAGTCGATCGCGGGCGCTGCGGTCCTGGACGTCGCAATCGTGGCCGTGGGGATGGGCGTTTCGATGCTCGTACCGCGGGAATGGCAGACCATGACGGCGATTTTGGCGGTCACGACCCTGTCGCTGGCCTCGTCCATGTCGAAACGCGTCCGATCGATTCCGGGTACCTTCGCGGCGGGCGAATATGTGCTCTACGTGTTTTGCCTGGCTGTCGGCGCGATGGGCGATTTCCGCGTGCTGATGGGTGCCGCGCCGGAGTATTTCCTGTATGTCGCCCTCGTCCTTTTCGGGAGCTTCCTCCTCCATGCCGTGCTTTGCGCTTTGTTCAAGGTGGATGTCGATACGATGCTCGTGGTTTCGACCGCGACGATCAATTCGCCGCCCTTCGTAGGTCTCGCCTGCGTCGCCCTCAAGAACAGAAATCTTCTCGTACCGGGTATCACTACGGGAATAATTGGCTATGCGGTAGGGAATTATCTCGGCATAGCGCTCGCAAGCATCCTAGGGGGATGAGGATGCGGACCGTACGGGAGTTTCCCGGGGGACGCATGCGCGTTCTCGTCGGCGATATCACAACCTGGGAGGGCGGCGCCATCGTCAACGCCGCCAATTCCGGGCTTTCGGGCGGCGGCGGTGTCGACGGGGCGATCCATGCGGCCGGGGGACCCGAAATTCTGGAAGCGTGCAGGACTTTGCGCGCGACATCCCTCAAAGCCGGTCTTCCGGCTGGCGCGGCGGTGGCTTCTTGCGCGGGAAAGCTGCATGCGGCGCGGGTTATCCACACGGTGGGGCCCGTATGGGCGGGCGGCGGAAGCGGCGAAGCGGAGACGCTTGCGTCCTGCTATCGCGAAGCCTTGCGGATCGCGGCCGGGGAAGGATTGCGGACGATCGCGTTTCCTGCCGTGTCTACGGGTGTCTACGGCTATCCCCGGAAGGAAGCCGCGCGTGTCGCCTTCGGAGCCGTCTCCCGGCATCTCGAGGCGCAGGCCCTGCCCGAACGCGTCGATTTCGTCTTTTTTTCGGTTCGGGATGCGGACGATTTTCTTGCCGGCATGGGTGCGGACTCGATGCGGGCAGGCAGTGAGGGGAGATAATGGTCGACACAATGGTCAGAATCGACCGCAGGGTCCTCGAAGCGTTCTGCTCGGGCGTGTTCCGGACGCTTGGGCTTTCGGATGAGGATTCGCGGATAGCCGCCGAGGTTCTGGTCGTGGCCGATGCCATGGGGATCCCTTCGCATGGGGTCGCCCGCATTGAGCGCTATGTCGAGGGGTTG
>JBDKUJ010000171.1:0-2076 GCA_039679665.1 Rectinema sp.
ACCAGAGGAGCCGCGATCTGCCGCTTCCACAGGGAGAATCCGAGCGCCACCGCAAGGCCGGCAATGATCACGACCACGGTCCAGACCCTCGGGTCGATGCCGAAACCGTTCCAGCCCGCCTTCACCAGTACGGCCGTAGCGTTCGCGATCGTGGCGACGGAAATCCAGCCCAGGTAGACGCGCAATGGGACGGTAAGAAAAAACCTTTGTGCCGCTCCCGCGCCGCGCCCCGCGTGCAGGACGCCGCCTTCGGCGAGCTTGCCCTGATTGCGCTGTTCGAGGGCGATCAGCGTTCCCAGGATGACAAGCATGATCGCCATCGCCAATCCGACCTGCCGCCAGTGCCATGCGAAAATCCAGGCCATGTTGGCCGCCGCATTGACCAGGAAAAGGGCGGCATCGGCCGCGGTCCAGGCGCGCTGGTCTTTCGTGAGGCGCCATGATTCGCGGATCACCATGACGATATAGCCGGCAAGCAGAAGATAGATCAGGCCCCAGATCGAAAAGGTGAGCCCCGCGGGCACGAAAAGATTGGGAATTTCATCCGAAAGCACGCCCGTGTTCGCACCGTTCAGCGGTAGCGCATTGGCGAGAGTGTTCACCGTCAGCACGCCCACAAATGCAAGCAGGGCGAGAACCGATAGAAGCCTCAGCCTGGAATCTTTGAGCGAAGCAGGTACCATACTTTCCCCCTTCTATCCATCGAACGGGCTTTACCCGTCCGAGTTCATTATATAAATTGTAATATATATAAACCAAGTTCTGGCAGCTTTTTCAAAAATCTTCCGACTTTTGAAAAAGCCTCATATACGAAGGGGAAACCATGACCAACGTACTGTTCCTTTGCGTCCACAATTCGGCGCGAAGCCAGATGGCAGAGGCCTATCTCAAAACCCTGGGCGCCGGTCGCTTCACCGCCGAAAGCGCAGGACTCGAGCCGGGAACGCTCAATCCGTATGCGGTTCGGGCGATGGCGGAGGATGGCATCGACATCGCGAACAACCGGACCAAATCGGTCGACGCCCTGTTTGAATCCGGCAAAGCGTACGATGCCGTGGTTACAGTCTGTTCAAAGGAAGCCGCCGAGCGCTGTCCCATATTTCCGGGAAAGGGCGAACGCCTGCATTGGCCTTTTGACGATCCCGCCGCATTCCGGGGAACCGACCAGGAAATCATGACGGGAGTGCGCGCGATCCGCGACCAAATCCGCGCCGCCGTCGTCAAGTTCATCGAATCGCATCGGTAGTCCGCAGCCTTCTAGTGTTCCAAAAATCCGAAAATGCGCTCACTGACGGAATGCGCTCGCTAGATGAACAGGAATCCAAGGGCGTTGAACACATATCCTATGACTATGATACCGACGCTCACAATGCTCACAAAAGTCACCAGGAGTCTCGTCTTGACCACTTTCTTGAGCATGATGATGGACGGCAGGGACAGCGCGGTGACCGCCATCATGAAAGACAGGATCGTCCCCACGCCTACGCCTTTCGCGTACAAGGCTTCCGCGATGGGAATCGTACCGAAGATATCGGCGTACATGGGTATGCCTACGGCCGTCGCGATGAGCACCGAGAACGGATTGTTCGCGCCGAGTACAGTCTGAATCCAGGCTTCCGGGATCCAGTTGTGGATAAGCGCGCCGATTCCCACGCCGATAAGCACGTACAGCCAGACCCTTTTGATCGTTTCCAGCATCTGTTCTTTTGCGTACAGCAGACGATCTTTTCTCGTCAGGTCCGGTACATCGATATCGACGCTCCCCGCGGGCGCCTTGAAACGGACGACATACTTTTCCATGCCCAGCTTGTCGATAAGGGTTCCGCCCGCGACCGCGAGGACCAGGCCGACAACGACATAGGCAATGGCGATGGGCGCGCCGAATACGCTCATGAGCAGCACCAACGCCCCAAGATCCACCAGCGGCGATGAAATCAGGAAAGAGAAGGTCACTCCTACCGGCAAACCTGCATTGGTGAAACCGATGAAAATCGGAATGGACGAACAGCTGCAGAAGGGCGTCAGTGTTCCCAGAAGCGCGCTCGCGATATTGGCCCCGACTCCCTTGAACCGGCC
>JBDKUJ010000172.1:0-3371 GCA_039679665.1 Rectinema sp.
TGTTCGATCTCCTGGGCTTACGCCTCATCTGCGATTCCGAAAACGACTGCTATGCGCTTTTGGGCATGGTGCACCGCCTCTGGAAACCGATCGACGGCCGCTTCAAGGACTACATAGCGATGCCGAAGGCCAATGGCTACCGCAGCCTGCACAGCACGGTCATGTGCTATGACGGCCGTCTCCTCGAAGTGCAGATCCGTACCCGGGACATGCACACGGTGGCCGAATACGGCGTCGCCTCGCACTGGCTCTACAAAAAGGGCAGCACCGCCGAACGGCCGAAACTCGAAGATCTGCCCATCGTCAATCGTCTCAAACAATGGAACGAATTCCTGGCGAACGGCGCCGAATACCTCGAAGAGATCAAGCGCGAACTGCTCAAGGATTCGATATTCGTCTTCACGCCGCAAGGCGACGTGATCGAGCTGCCTGCGGGCGCCACGCCGATCGACTTCGCTTTCGCCATCCATACCGATGTCGGTTCGCATTGCATCGGCGCCAAGGCCGACGGAGCGATCGTCCCTCTGGATGCGGAACTCCGGAATACGCAGGTGGTCGAAGTACTCACTTCGCCGTCCGCCAGGCCGAATCTGAACTGGCTCAAACTGGCGCGTACTTCCAAGGCGCGCAGCAAGATCCGTTCTCTCCTGGTGCAAAACGGTCAGGCGCTCGCGATCGACAAAAACATTGTCGCCGGCAAAAAGGCTGAAAAGGAAAAACCCGAGGAAAAGGGGCACGAACCGGCCCAGGCCGAGGAAGCGAAAACCTATGTGGCGCGCAGGGAGTCCGAAGGCAACCGCACCGAAATCGAGTACCGGAGTTACAGGCCGGGGCAGGAACTGCGGAACGAAAAGGCCGGCGTAGCGATAGGCGGTGCGCGGAACATGATGATCCGCATCGCCGGCTGCTGCAGGCCCGTGACGGGCGACGCCATCGTAGGGTACGTGTCGAGGGGCAGGGGCATCATCGTGCATCGTGCCGATTGCCGTTCGCTGGCCGCCATAGCCGATTTCGCGCCGCGACGCATCGAAGTGCGGTGGGAGGACGATGTCGAGTTCGCCACGGCGAGGTTCCGCGTCACCGCCAGGATGGCGCCCGATATTTTCTCCGAAATTGAAGCCGCCGTGCACAAATTTTCAGGGCGTCTGCGCGAGGGCAAGCTGGCCGAGAGGGGCGATGGAACTTTGTCGGGCTTTTTCACGATGGAGCTGGCATCCAGAGACGATCTCAAAAAAGTGGCGAAAGCACTCAAGGCCCTGCCTACTGTGTTGAGTCTCGAAGAGGAATAGCCTTACTGACCCGGCAACAAGACCGCGCACCTGTATCGCGAGAATAGTCCGCTACGGCAGGCCTATTCTTGCGAAAAACGCCACTATTCAGTTGCCGGGTCAGTAATACCCGCTTTTCCGGCGCGCCGCCCGGTCAGTCATGCCATCAGGATATCTACATCCACCAGAAGGCTTTCGCGGCGTTTATCTGCTCGAATCCGTAGGAATCGAAGGTTTTCTTGCGCGCCGCATAATCCGCCGGATTGATCCGCACGGCCACTACTTCGAGGTTGCGCATGAAGTACTCGTCGGCGAAGGCCGCCACTTCCTTCGAAGTGGTCCGGTCGACGCGCTCGGCCCAGCGGACAAGCTGATCGGCGCCTCCCGCAAGCCAGGAATCGGCGAGAATCGTGATTCCCCTGGCGGGATCCATGAGCGCGGCGGCACGGTTTTCGTGCAGCGAAGAGCGGGCGGTTTCGTATTCGGCTTTGGAAAAATACGAAAGATTGGTCTTCATGGCGTACATTTCCGATCCGCGCACGATTTCCTTCAAAGAGAGGACACGGTCTGCAGTCGTGGATACGCCTTCGAGCTTGAACGAAAACTCGAGCGAAAACCAGGACGAATCCCTGGAAGGCCGATACCGGACGGTCGGCGTCGAAATCTGCGCGGCCTTGGGCATGCCTTTCTGAACCGCGGTCGACAGTCTGCCTGTGGGCGATGCAGCCAGTACTTCCCAGAGAATCGCCGCGCCGTAATGCGCCGTCGAGGCGACATCGGGGCCCCTGTAGAGCATTTCGACGGATGCCTGGCCCTGGGGAACGGAAGGGTCGGGATATGTCATCCATGTGGGCCTTGTCACACCCGGCTTGGGGAATGCGGCCGGCGCCGTTTTCCAGGGGTCGGAACCCCGCTTCCAGGCTCCGAAAGCCGTTTCAGCCATCACCGCGATCTTCGCGGCATCCACATCGCCGGCCACAATGAGTACTGCGTTGTTGGGCAGAAGCCATGTCGAGGCGAGGGTCCGGAGCTTGTCCCCGTCCGCGGCGCGGATGAGGTAATCTGCTCCGGCCGTGTCGAATCGCCAGGGCGCCCTGGCGAACAATTTCCGCACGATCGCGGCTTCGTAAACCTCGTCGGGACCGGTCGAATATTCCTTCAGGCTCAGCAGGGCCGCGTTCCGTGCTTCTTCCAGCGCCGCAGGATCGGCGAGCGCGGTTTCGAGGCGGTAATCGGAAAAAAGAGACTGCAGTGTGTCGAATCCCTGGGCGACCCGGTCGCTCTGGATATCGAAAATAAAATCGAAGCGGTCGGATTTGGCACCACCCGATATGTTTTCCGCGCCGAGGGCTTCCACCGCTCCGCCCGGTTCGGGTTCGCCGGGGTCAGTCGCATTTCCCCTGAACAGGACGAGTTCCAGCAGGCGGAAGAGGCCCGCGGTCTGCGCGGTTTGCGCGGTCGCTCCGGCCCTGAACACGATTCCCATCCTTACGTGATCGGCCCCGGGTTGTTCAAGGACAAGGATTTCCAGCCCATTGTCGAGGACTTTCCGGTAGGTCGCTCCGGCCGCCGCGGATTCGGGCTTCGCGGTCTGGGTGGAAGTGCCGTCCTGAAGAGTCTGGGCTCCCGTTGCGACGAGCCCCGCCGAGAGTGCGAAGAAAATACATAAAAAACCGCGGATGGCGGTGCGTTTGTTCGGTATCATTCCATTGATACTACTTCCGCAGGCTTCCACCGTCAACGAAGCGGCACAGACCGCGGCTTGGCGGCCCGGGAGGGGACATGGTATCGTCTTGCGGGAATCACATGGAAACGAGTCCGATGAAGGCCATTCCCCGCAAGAGGACCGCCGGCCGCCGCCTGAGCGGCATCGACGCAAGGAGCGCGCATGCCCTTGCCCGCCGCTATGCGAAAGGCGGAGCCGGCTCCGGTTCCGGCTCCTCTGACACCGGCTCCGCGGCGCAGCCGGTGTCGGTTCCTGCGAAGCGCCGCTTCCGCACCACTCCCGGTCGGGTTTTCGCCGCCGCGGTCAAGATTTTTCTTGTGATCCACATTTTTTATATCGTCGCCACCTCCACACTGATAATCGCCTACCGATTCATC
>JBDKUJ010000173.1:0-1629 GCA_039679665.1 Rectinema sp.
GAGACAACAGAGCGCCGCGAGCCGGACGAGTGCCGCGTGTTCCTTCTCAACGATGATTTCACGACGATGGAATTCGTCGTATCGGTGCTCGTGTCGGTGTTCCACAAGAGCCTCGACGAAGCGGGCAAGATCATGATGGATGTCCACCGCAAGGGCAAAGGTTTGGTCGGAGTGTACAGCTACGACATAGCCGCCACGAAGATTCAGCAGGTGCACCTGCTCGCACGGCAGCGCGGTTTTCCGCTGAAGTGCACCATGGAGAAACTTTAGTCACATGAAAGTAAGCCAGGAAGTCCAGTCGATATTCAATGCCGCGTACAACGAGGCCAAGATCAGGAACCATGAATACCTGACGCCCGAGCATATCCTCTATGCAGGGCTGTCATTCGAGAAAGTACGGGCTGTCATCGAAGGCTGCGATGCCGATCTCGAACAGCTGCGCCATGGCCTCGAAGCCTATTTCGA
Source organism: Rectinema sp. (assembly GCA_039679665.1). Classification (GTDB taxonomy): domain Bacteria; phylum Spirochaetota; class Spirochaetia; order Treponematales; family Rectinemataceae; genus JBDKUJ01. The sequence goes on from JBDKUJ010000173.1 coordinate 466, forward strand.
CCAGAAGGTGCCGCAGGTCCGCAATGCCGAACCCGTGCAGACTTCGGGTTTCCAGGGCGTCATCGAGCGTGCGGTCATGCAGTCGCAGGCATCCGGCAAGGAAGAAGTCGAAATATCCGACCTCCTCGTCTCGCTCTACGACGAAGAAAGAACGTATTCAGGCTATTACCTGCGCAAGCTCGGCATCAAACGGCTTCAACTCCTCGAAGTACTTTCGCACGGTATTTCGTCGGAGGAAGGCGATGAAGGAGCCGAAGGGCTCGAAGAGGACCAGACCGGCAAGCCCGAAACCGAGGGGCTCGGCCGCAGGGGCGGAAAACCCGGCCCTCTGGAGCGTTTCACCACCGATCTGACCGCACAGGCCGCCGCAGGGAAGCTCGAACCCGTCATCGGCCGGGAAATCGAGATCGAAAGGACCGTGCAGGTACTCTGCAGGCGCCTCAAGAACAACCCAATACACGTCGGCGAAGCGGGCGTGGGAAAAACGGCGATCACCGAGGGGTTGGCCCAGCGCATCGTCGCGGGCACGGTCCCGCCCCGCCTGCGCGGCTATACGATCTACGCCCTCGATATGGGAGCCCTCCTGGCCGGCACCAAGTTCAGGGGAGATTTCGAGGAACGGGTCAAGAAAGTGGTCGATATCCTGATGAAGAAAGAAAAGGCAATCCTCTTCATCGACGAAATCCATACCATCGTGGGAGCGGGCGCCGTCACCGGCGGCTCCATGGACGCATCCAACCTCCTCAAACCCGCGCTGACTTCGGGAAAACTGCGCTGCATCGGTTCGACCACCTACGACGAATACAACAAGATTTTCGAAAAAGACCGCGCCCTTTCGCGGAGGTTCCAGAAAATCGATATCGTCGAACCCACTCAGGCCGAAACCGTCGAGATACTCAAGGGCCTGCGCTCCAAGTATGAAGAATTTCACAAGGTGAAGTACTCAGATGAAGCGCTGGAAATAGCAGTCAAGCTTTCGGCCCAGTTCATCACCGAGCGCAGGCTTCCCGACAAGGCCATCGACGTGGTGGACGAAGCCGGCGCCAGGGCGCGCATGAACGCGTACAAGGCGGGCGATGACGAAACGGAAGCGCTGCTCGAGATAACGCCCGCAGAAATCGAAACTGTAGTCGCGAAAATCGCGCGTATTCCCGAACGTTCCGT
>JBDKUJ010000174.1:0-2711 GCA_039679665.1 Rectinema sp.
ACGCGCCTCACCCCGGGGGCAGGATAGCCGTCCTGGCTCAGTACGACCGCCGCGAAAGCCCAGTTCCTCGCATCATCGCCCAGACCGAGCGCGGCTTTCGGCACGGTGATTCCCACCGTCCGCTTGGAGGCATCCACTACGACACGCACCGTGCCCGACATCTCTTTGGGGTTTCCATCCTCGCCGCTCATGAAAATCCGTTGATTCCAGCCCTCGACCCAAATGGCCCTCTCCCAGCCGAAGCCTGTTCCCAGGGAAGCGTTCCGCCCTTCCAGAAGGAACTTTCCGCCGCTTCCGGAGCCCGGATCGCGATCTATGTACACGTCGATCGTTTGCACCGACAGTCCGATTCCCGAATTCCAGACATTATCGATCCCACCGTGGAAACTCATCTTGATCGCGAGCAGTTCCGGATTCTGGGCAACCTCGAATGTTTCGATGTCGAAGACCCCGGGGGCGAATACCTGGTCGGCGGGATACAGATAGCTTCCCGGACCGTGATCATCGCCTTCCGGATCCGTCACCGACAGCACAGGGTCCACCGAAAGCATATCGGGCACTATCGCACGCAATGGTCCCGAAGACGGCAACGCCGGAGAATCGTTGCCCGCCTGCGACGCGACATAGGCCGATAGCGCAAGGCTGTCCCCGGGAGACAAGTTTCCCAAAATTTCGAGTGGAAGCGCCGCTTCGGCCATCGGGCCGCCCAATGCAGCCCGGGCACCCGTGGTACCTGCGGTACCCATGGCGACCGTTTTCCACGCACCGTCCTTGTCCGGCAGGATCGTTCGCATACTGCCCGTCCGGATATCCAGCGAGAGACCGATCAGGGCGTTGTAGCCCAATACCGTACCGTTCTCGGTGAAGGGAGCGCCCGGGGCTCCGTTTTTGCCTATATATATCTGGATCGCGCTTCCTTCGGGAAAATCCGTCGTCTTGATTTTCGTATCGACCCGAAGATAGAGATCCCTGGCGCCGAACCCGTACCACAGGGCATGCAGCCCCTCCATCGAGACAGCCTGCACTCCTCCGGGAGCCGAAATGAGTCCAGCCCTGTTCCATTCACCGGTTTCGGCAATTCCGTCCACCAAAGGCTCGAAAGGCTCCTTCCCGGCATCGAACCCCTTATCCGGTCGTATCGCGCGTTTGGGAATTATCGGAACGTCCAGGAATGCGGGTACTTCATCACCGAGCGCTACATAAACCTGTTTGAGAAGCGCCCTGAAACCTTCGTCGAAATATTCGTCCACGCCGGAATCCTGATCGTCGCCGTACCACCAGAACCAGTCCGATCCTTCGGCCAGATACATCGCATCCCTGGCGGCAGCGAGGCGTTCGGGCGTCGTCGCGCGTATTTTCTGGACATCGTACTTGGCGAGATGCGCCCGTACCTTCCCCAGATATTCCCATGCGAGGTTTTCCTCCTCCTCGCCGATCCAGGTCGAATAATCGGAAGTGAACCAGCATCCTTCGGCGAGACGGTCGAGCGACCGCTGTTCGGGGTACATTTCCAGATACTCGGAGGGCGTAACCGTCCTGATCGTATCGCTGTCCCGCAGCGCGGCATACAGCGCGCCAAGGAAGGCCTTCCCGTCCATCGGATAATTTTCCCAGGCGTTTTCGCCGTCGAGAATGACCGACACGATATGCGGCCCTTTCGCTCCCTGACGCTTCAGGTTCTCGCGGATGCGGTCGATCCTGGCCACGAAGTCCGAAGCCGCGGCGGCCGCCTGAATGCCCGAGTATTCGAAGCCGATAAGATCGGAAAGACGGAGGTCCCTGAAAAACACCGCCATCCGGTATCCGCCGTCTTCGACGTAATACGGCCTGTAGAGCGCGTCGCTTTCGAACACAGTGTCCATCGCGTCGCGGGAAAAAGAACCGACGCCCAGACTCTTGGCCAGGACTTGTTCGCCGGTGGCCATCCACGAAAATCCCGCCTTCGCCGTAATTCTGACCGTATCCTGCGATACCGCGCCCTCGGCCGGCCACAATCCCCGAACCGGTCTGCCGAAAGCCGTTTCGTAAGCCGCGGCGCTCGCATTCAGCTGGGCGATCGCGTCGTTGGGCCAGGAAAATCGCGTCGGCGCCTTGCCCGTGGGATCGGCCTTCTTCGTCAGGTCCGAATTGTAGACAAGAGGGAGGATAGGGTGCGCGTAAGGCGTCGTGGTGACTTCGATGCGCCCTTCGTCCTGAAGCCGCCTGTGCAGGGGAACGATTTCGCCTGCAATCCTGCGCGCTTCCGCAAAGAGGGGTGTCTTGTCTTCCTCGGAAAAGTCCCGCCCCTTGAGGACCAGACTCCGCAAAGGCTCGGCGGCGAGAAAATCCGGATCGAACCAGACCAGATTGAACAAAATCTGGAGGTCCCTGAAATCCCCCACCGTGAAGCTTTTGATCGCCCTGTCGATCTCGGCCGCGCCTGAACCGCCCCGTTTCGCGAGAAGCTCGGCGTAGCGAGGAAACCTCAGGATCATGTTGTCGCGATTGGCATCGAAAAATCGCTCGAGAATAAAGCGTTTTTCCGAGTCCGTGAGCGATGGCGCGTCTTTCTCGGCCAGTGTCTGGTAACGATCCTTGGCGCCGGACGCAAAATCGGCCAGCTGGCGGAGGAGAACCGGCGTCAGATTGAAACTGACCTTCACTCCGGGGTAGTCGGCGATCATCGCCGCCATATCGTAATAATCTTTGGTCGCATGTACCCTCGCCCAGGG